>NZ_JBFXGV010000003.1:0-144939 GCF_050177655.1 Paenirhodobacter sp. | reverse complement strand
ACCGTCGCGGTGTGTTCCGCTTCGGTGAGGCGCTGTTTACGGATCACCGCCAAACTCCGCAACCCCCTTTTTCCAAAAAATCGCAACTTCCCAACAGAAACCCACAAAATCCCTTGTTTCGTTGAACATTCGGCGTGAGGCGTCTTGCTGCGTCGCGGCGCCTTCGACGCTCCGAGGGCGAATCTTCTCGCGAAATGGCCGAATCGAGGCGGGAATCTCCGCCGCCTCCCCCTACGTCAATGCAGGCGAAGGCGATTCACACCCGGCAAACGGAGGACAAAAAGCACCACGAGTGCCCCCGCCCAGGTCCAGCCCTCGGCCGAGATCACCTTCATCTGCCAGAGGTAGTGAATCACCCCGAGCGCCACGGCCGGATAGACGAGCCAGTGCAGCCGCCGCCAATTGCGCCCGAGCCTGCGCACCGAGGCGTTGTTCGAGGTGAGCGCCAGGGGCAGCATCAGCACCAGCGCGGAGATGCCGAGGAAGAGATAGGGGCGCTTCACCAGATCGCGCGCCGCCTGCCCCCAGAGGAACCCCATGTCGAAGCTGATCCAGGCCAGGAGATGCAGCACGACATAGAAGAAGGCGAGCAGCCCCACCGCCCGGCGATAGCGGATCAGGTTCAGCCCGAGGAGCCGCAGCGCCGGGGTGATCGCGAGCCCACCCAGCAGGAACCAGAGCGCCACCTTGCCGAGGCGATGCTCGATCCCCTTCACCGGATCGGCGCCGATGCCCCCCGACAGGGTGAGCCAGACGATCCAGGCAAGCGGGATCAGCCCGAGGAGATAGACGGCCCCGGGCGGAAGGCGGCGCAGCGCACCGTTGAGCCGGGCCATCATCAGTAGTTCTTCCGCAGGTCCATGCCGGAATAGAGCGAGGCCACCTGATCGGCATAGCCGTTGAACATCAGCGTCGGTTCGCGCCCCGCGAACAGCCCGGCCCCGATCTTGCGCTCGGTCGCCTGGCTCCAGCGGGGGTGATCCACCTCCGGGTTCACATTGGCGTAGAAGCCGTATTCCTTCGGCTGCAGCTTGTTCCAGGTGGTGGGCGGCATCCGGTCGGTCAGCGTGATCTTCACGATCGACTTGATCGACTTGAAACCATATTTCCACGGCACCACGAGGCGCAGCGGCGCGCCGCTCTGCTTCGGCAGCTCTTCGCCATAAAGACCCGAGGCCAGAATCGTCAGCGGATGCATCGCCTCGTCAAGCCGCAGCCCCTCGACATAGGGCCAGTCGATGCCCCCCGCGCGCTGGCCCGGCATCTCCTCGGGGCGCAGGAGCGTTTGCAGCGCGACATATTTCGCCCCGGGCTGCACGCCGACGCGGGTCAGTAGCGCGGCGAGGGGGAAGCCGATCCAGGGGATCACCATCGACCAGGCCTCGACGCAGCGGAAGCGATAGATCCGCTCCTCGAGCGGTGCGGTCTTGAGCACATCGGCGAGGTCATAGGTGCCGGGTTTCTCGACGAGGCCGCCGATCTCGACCGACCACGGATCGGTCGTCAGCGCGCCGGCGTATTGTGCCGGGTCCGACTTGTCCCAGCCGAATTCGTAGAAATTGTTGTAGCTGGTGATCTCTTCGCGCGTGTTCGGCTTGGCATCGGTGGAATAGGGCGAGGGGCTTGCGGCCAGTTTCGCCGCGGCAGGCCCGGCGAAGGCAAAGGCTGCCGCCCCCGCGATCAGCTCGCGCCGGCCCAGGAAGGCGGCTTTCGGGGTCACATCGGACCAGGTGAGCGGTGTCTCGGCGCGCGTCGGCATGGCGTCCTCCTTGGGGCATGATACCAACAATACGTCCGGAGCCCGCAATTCGTTACAGCGCTGACGCTTTTGTGACCCCTTCCCCAACAGATCGCAATTTTGCAATATGACGAAGCTGCGGGAGGCAGCACGGGAGGGAACCATGTATCGCACGATCATCGCCGCGCTTTTGGCGCAGGGGCTGGGCCTTGGCGCCGCCACCGCGCAGGAGGCGCATGTCTGGACCACCGAGGACGAATTCGGCAACGTCACCTTCGCGCTGGAAAACGCGATCATGGATGCCGGGCTCGTCGTCGATCACGTCAGCCACACCGGCGACATGCTCGAACGCACGCGCGGGGCGACGGGCTCGGAGCGGGTGCTCTACACCCATGCCGATATCTATTCCTTCTGCTCGGCCACGGTCTCGCGCGCGGTGATGGAGGCCGACATCACCAATGTGCAATATTGCCCCTACACGATCTTTGCCTATGAGGTGCCGGAAAGCCCCGGCCTGATCACCGTAGGCTTTCGCGACTATCCCGCGGGGGCGATGGACCAGGTCGAGGCGATGCTGAGCGGCATCGTCGCCGAGGCGCTCGGCCTCGAGGAGTGAGGCGGCTCACAGGTAACCGCGGTTCACCTCGCGGTTGCGATGCGCCTGCAACTGGCCGAGGCGGACGTGCCGCAGCGCCTCGACCAGCATCGCGGTGAGCAGGCCGATATTCAAAAGCCCGTTCGCCGCGGCCATGCCGCCGAGGATACGCCATTCATGCGTGAGCAGGATGTCGCCATATCCAAGCGTGGTATAGGAGACGAGCGCGAAATAGACCGCCGCCTCCCAGGTGATGAAGATGCCGAGAAAGCGGAAACAGGCGGCCCAGAGCCAGACCCCCGCGGTGACCATCGCCAGCGCCCAGAGCGCGGTGATCAGCACGACGAGCATCAGCTTTGGCCGGTGCGGATCGCGCAGGAGCCAGAAATGCGACTTCGCGAAGGCCCATTCCATCAGCCAGGCGCTCAAGCCCGCGACCACCACCGTCAACAGCATCATCGCCGAACCGATGAGAATCTGAACCCACATCGCCGTCTTCCTCCCCTTTGTCCGTGCGCTATATCGCCGGCGCGGCGCCGGTCAAGTGCGCGCCTGTCGCACTGGACATGTGGCCCCCGCTCGCCTATCTCACGACGATCATGGCGAAGAAATCCGACCCCAATTCCAAGCTGATCGCCGAGAACCGGCAGGCGCGCTACCATTACGCAATCGAGGACGACCTCGAGGCGGGCATCGTGCTGACCGGCTCCGAGGTGAAGAGCCTGCGCACCGGTCAGTCGAACATCGCCGAGAGCTATGCCAGCGTGGAGAACGGGGAGCTCTGGCTGATCAACTCCTATATCGCCGCCTATAAGGAAGCCGGCGTCTTCGGCCACGAGGAGCGGCGCCACCGCAAGCTGCTCGTCTCGAAGAAGGAGCTAAGCCGGCTCTGGACCGCGGTCGGGCGCGAGGGGATGACGCTCGTGCCGCTGACGATGTATTTCAACGACCGCGGGCGCGTGAAGCTCAAGATCGGCATCGCCAAGGGCAAGAAGCTCGCCGACAAGCGCGAGACCGAGGCGAAGCGCGACTGGAACCGCCAGAAGCAGCGCCTGCTCAAGCAGAACGGCTGAGACCACCCCTTTCGCACCGCTTCCGACCCCTTCGCGCTTGCGCAAAAGGGGGGGTTGAGTCTAAGGACAAGCGATTTGCACGGAGGGCGCTCGATGGCACTGGACGATCCGAAAACGCTTGTTTCCACCGACTGGCTCGAGGCGCATCTGCGCGACCCCGACCTGCGCATTCTCGACGGCAGCTGGTTCCTGCCGACGATGGAGGGCGATGCGAAGGCGAGCTATGACGCGGCGCATATCCCGGGGGCGCGTTTCTTCGACATCGACGAGATCTCCGACAGCCGCTCGAGCCTGCCGCATATGGCGCCGCCGGTCGAGAAATTCGTCTCGCGGATGCGGGCGATGGGCGTGGGCGACGGGCATCAGGTCGTCGTCTATGACCAGATGGGGATCTTCTCGGCGCCGCGCGTGTGGTGGACCTTCCGGCTGATGGGCAAGACCGATATCGCCGTGCTCGACGGGGGCCTGCCGAAGTGGATCGCCGAGGGCCGCGAGACCGAGGATCTGCCGCCGATGATGCGCGACCGTCACATGACGGTGCAGCGCCAGGCGAACCTCGTGAAGGACGTGACCCAGGTCGCCCATGCCAGCAAGCTCGGCGATTACGAGATCATCGACGCGCGCGCGCATGGCCGCTTCATCGGCGTCGATCCCGAGCCGCGCCCCGGCCTGCGCCAGGGGCATATCCCCGGCTCGAAGAACGTCCCCTATACCGAGCTGCTGCACGCCGACGGCACGATGAAAACGCCCGAGGAGCTGCGCGCGACCTTCGCCGCGGCCGGGGTCGATCTCGCGAAGCCGGCGATCACCACCTGCGGCTCGGGCGTGAATGCGGCGATGCTCGCGCTCGCGCTCGAAGTGGCGGGCAACCACGACTGGGCGGTCTATGACGGCGCCTGGGCGGAATGGGGCATGTACAACGACCTCAAGGTCGCAACCGGAGAAGCATGATGTTCAACGCACTCAAGCCGCAGGCCGCCGACAAGATCCTCGCGCTGATGGGCCTGTTCCGCGCCGATCCGCGCGCCGACAAGGTCGATCTCGGCGTCGGCGTCTACAAGGATGCCGAGGGCCGCACCCCGGTGATGCGCGCGATCAAGGCCGCGGAAAAGCAGCTCTGGGAAGCCGAGACGACGAAGACCTACACCGCGCTTGCCGGTGAGCCCGCGTTCCACGCCGCGATGGCGGAGCTCGTGCTGGGCAAGGGCTATCCGGCCGAGCGCCTCTCGGCGCTGCAGACGGTGGGCGGCACCGGCGCCTGCCGCATGGGGTTCGAGCTTGCGCGTCTCGCGAACCCCGGCTGCACCGTCTGGTTCTCCGATCCGACCTGGCCGAACCACCTCTCGATCCTCGATTTCATGAAGCTGCCGCGCAAGGGCTATCGCTATTTCGACAGCGCCGCGCGCGTGGTCGATTTCGAGGCGATGATGGAGGATCTGCAGGGCGTGACCGCGGGCGACGTCGTGCTGCTGCACGGCTGCTGCCACAACCCGACCGGCGCGAACCTCACGCTCGAGCAATGGGCGGCGGTCGCCGACCTGCTCGAGGCGAAGGGCGCGCTGCCGATGATCGACCTCGCCTATCAGGGGTTCGGCGATGGGCTCGACGCCGATGCCGCCGGCACAAGGCTGGTCGCGTCGCGCCTGCCCGAGGTGATGATCGCCGCGTCCTGCTCGAAGAACTTCGGCATCTACCGCGAGCGCACCGGCTGCCTGATGGTGCTTTCCGACGCCGCGGCGAAGGAGACCACGCAGGGCACGCTCGCCTACCTCAACCGGCAGACCTATTCCTTTGCGCCCGACCACGGCGCCCGGCTGGTGACGATGGTGCTCACCGATCCGGCGCTGCGCGCGGAATGGGAGGCCGAGCTCGAAGAGGTGCGCACCGGCATGCTCGGCCTGCGCCAGCAGCTCGCCGACGAGCTGCGCCAGCTCTCGAACTCCGACCGCTTCGACTTCCTCGCCCAGCACCGCGGCATGTTCTCGCGCCTCGGCGCCACGCCCGAGCAGGTCGAGACGATGCGCAGCGAGAACGCGATCTACATGGTCGGCGATTCGCGGCTGAACATCGCCGGGCTGAACGCGAAGACGGTGCCGATCCTCGCCCGCGCGATCATCGCTGCCGGCGTCTGAGCCCGCGAAATCCGCACTTGAACGGGGCGATCCGAAAGGGTCGCCCCGTTTCTTTTACCTTCCGGGCAAATCCCGCTTGATTTTATAAGCACGCTTATAATATACCAGCTTACCTCAACGAGACGAGTTCGATGACGCAATGTGAAGTTCCCCGCGAGAGCCTCGGCTTTCTGATGCAGGACGCGACCCGGCTGATCCGGCGCCGCTTCGAGACGCGCGCCGCCGAGATGGGGCTGACCTCCTCGCAATGGCGGCTGCTCGTGCATCTGATGCGCAACGGGCCGATGCCGCAGGCGCGGCTCGCCGATCTGCTCGAGATCGAGCCGATTTCCGTCTCGCGCCTCGTCGACCGGATGCAGGAGGCGGGCTGGGTCTGCCGTGAGCCTGACCCGAACGACCGCCGCATCCGCATCGTCACCGCCACCGACAAGACCCGCGCCGCCGTCGCCGACGCCAAGCAGATCGCCGATTCGATCTATGGCATCGCGCTCGCCGGCCTGCCACCGGGCGCGCATGAACATCTGCTCGCCACGCTGCGCCATATCATCGCCAACCTCTCCTCCACTCCCGAGATCGCAAATGACCGCTGAAACGCCCCGCAAGAAACCGAAGAAACTGCTGATGGCCGCGCTGCCGATCGTTCTGGTCGCGGCGGGCGTCTGGCTCTGGCTCGACACCGGACGCTACGAGGAAACCGACAACGCCACGGTGGAGCAGGCGCGGATCACCGTCGCCTCCGACATCTCGGGCCGCGTCACCGAGGTCTTCGCCAAGGACAATGCCGTGGTGAAGGCGGGCGATCCGCTGTTCCGCGTCGATCCGCAGCCCTACGAACTTGCCCTCTCGCAGGCCGATGTGGCGCTGGCGCAGGCCCGGCTTGGCGTCGAGCAGCTGCGCGCGGCCTATCGCGTCGCGCTCGCGCAGGAGAAGGTGGCGCAGGACAGCGCCGATTACCTCGCCGCCGAGCTGAAGCGGCAGCAGGCGATCACCGGGCGCGGCGCCGGCACGCAGTCGGATCTCGACGCCGCGGCGCATAACGCGAGCTCGGCGCAGGAAACCCTCGCCGCCGCGAAACAGGGTGTCGAGGCGGCGGTGGCCGCGCTTGGCGGCAATCCCGACATCGCGACGAAGGATCACCCCGCGGTGCAGGCGGCGCAGGTCGCGCGCGACAAGGCGGCCTACAATCTCACGCTCACCACGGTGAACGCGCCCGCCGACGGCATCGTCTACAAGGCCTCCTCCTTCAAGCCGGGGCAATTCGTCACCGCGGGCGCCTCGCTCTTCTCGCTGGTGGAAACCGGCGACACCTGGATCGAGGCGAATTTCAAGGAAACCCAGATCGGCAATATGGAACCCGGCCAGCAGGCGACGGTCAGCTTCGACACTTTCCCCGGCAAGGATTACGTCGCGATCGTCGAGGCGGTGGGCGCCGGCACCGGGGCCGAGTTCTCGATCCTGCCGGCGCAGAACGCCACCGGCAACTGGGTCAAGGTGACCCAGCGCGTGCCGGTGAAGCTGCGCCTCGAACCGGGCACCGATCTGAGCGGCCTGCGCGCGGGCCTCTCCGCCGCGGTCACCGTCGACACCAAGGCCGAGACCCGGCTCGACGCGCTGATCTCGCAGGTCGAGGGTTCGACCCAGGCGCATGCGGGGCAATAAGCCATGGCCCCCGCGCCCACCCCGCCCGAGGAGATCAAGCACCACGGGTTGATCACGCTGTCGCTGATGCTGGCGACGATCATGCAGGTGCTCGACACCACGATCGCCAACGTCGCCCTGCCCTCGATGCGCGCCGATCTCGGCGCCTCGTCGGACACGATCAACTGGGTGCTGACTTCCTATATCGTCGCCTCGGCGATCGTCACGCCGCTCTCCGGCTGGATGTCGGAGCGCTATGGCCGCAAGGAGATCTTCGTCGCCTCGGTCGCGGGCTTCATCGTGACCTCGATGCTCTGCGGCATCGCCTGGTCGCTCGACACGATGGTGTTCTTTCGCATGGCGCAGGGCGTCTTCGGCGCCGCGATCGTGCCGCTGAGCCAGACCTTCCTGCTCGACATCAACCCGCGCGAGAAGCACGGCTCGGCGATGGCGATGTGGGGCGCGGGGATCATGGTCGGCCCGATCATCGGCCCCACGCTCGGCGGCTTCCTGACCGAGAACTTCAACTGGCGCTGGGTGTTCTACATCAACGTGCCGCTCGGCCTCGTCGCGCTGGCCGGCTGCGCCGCCTATCTGCCGAACATGGCGCGCCGCATCCGCCGCTTCGACTTCTTCGGTTTCGCCGCGCTCGGCATCGGGGTCGGCGCGCTGCAGCTGATGCTCGACCGCGGCGGCGAGGTGGACTGGTTCAACGCCGCCGAGATCTGGATCGAGCTGTCGATCGCGCTTTGCGGCTTCTGGGTCTTCGTGATCTGGATCATGGGGGTGGAGCATCCGTTCCTCGATCCGCGGATGTTCCTCGACCGCAATTTCTCGACCGGGCTCGTGTTCATCTTCGTCGTCGGCATCGTGCTGCTCGCCTCGCTCGCGCTGCTGCCGCCGATGCTCTCGGGGATCTTCGGCTACCCGGTGATGACGACCGGCATGGTGATGGCGCCGCGCGGCGTCGGCACGATGGTGACGATGATGCTTGCGGGCAAGCTCGTGCGGGTGATCGACCCGCGCAAGCTGGTGGTGACCGGGCTGCTGCTCACCTCGCTCTCGCTCTACATCATGACCGGGTTCGGGCCGCAGATGGATGCGACGCTGGTGATCGTCTCGGGCCTCGTGCAGGGGTTCGGCCTCGGCCTCGTCTTCGTGCCGCTCTCGACCGTGGCCTTCGCCACGATCGCCCCGCAGTTCCGCGGCGACGCCACCGCGCTCTTCTCGCTCGTGCGCAACATCGGCTCCTCGATCGGGATCTCGATCGTGACGCTCCTGCTCACCCGCAACACGCAGATCAACCATGCCGAGCTCGCGCAGAACATCTCGCAGCTCGATCCGAACTTCTCGGGGCTGATCAACGGCTCGCTCGCCGGCGCCTACAAGCTGATCTCGCTGCAATATGGCGAGGGGGCGTTCTGGACGGTGGTGAACAACCTCGTCAATCAGCAGGCCGCGATGATCGCCTATGTCGACGACTTCAAGGCGCTGATGTGGATCACCCTCGCGGCGGTGCCGCTGGTGTTCCTCTTGCGCCGCGCCGACAGCGTCGAGGCCGCGGGCGCCGCCCATCTCGACTGAACCGGACGGGAGCAAAGCAAAAGGCCCGGGGGAAACCCCGGGCCTTTCCATTTCGGTGAACCGAACTCTTACGAGTGGTAGGCGCTTTCGCCGTGGGTCGTGAGGTCGAGGCCCTGACGTTCGTCGTCGACCGAGACGCGCAGACCGGTGATGCCCTTGGTGATGTAGAGCAGGACCAGCGAACCGATGCCCGACCACAGCAGGGTGATGATCACGGCCTTGATCTGGATGAGCACCTGAGCGCCGATCGCGAAGTCGTCGCCGCCCGTGCCGCCGAGGCCCGGAGCCATCAGCACGCCGGTCATGATCGCGCCGATGATGCCGCCCACGCCGTGCACGCCGAAGACGTCGAGGCTGTCGTCATAGCCGAACTTCGACTTCACCGTGGTGACGAAGAAGTAGCAGACCGGGGAGACCATCAGGCCGAGCACGACCGCGCCGACCGGGCCGGTGGTGCCACAGGCCGGGGTGATCGCGACGAGGCCGGCGACCATGCCCGAGGCGGCGCCGAGGCCCGAGGCCTTGCCGCGGGTCAGCGCTTCGACGAGCGCCCAGCTCACGACGGCGGCGGCGGTGGCGACGAAGGTGTTCAGCAGCGCAAGCGTCGCACCCGAGGTCGCCTCGAGGTTCGAACCGGCGTTGAAGCCGAACCAGCCGAACCACAGCATCGCGGCACCGACCATGGTCAGCGTCATCGAGTGCGGGGCCATCATGTCCTTGCCGAGACCGATGCGCGGGCCGACGACGAGCGCGGCGACGAGCGCGGTGATACCGGCGTTGATGTGGACCACGGTGCCGCCGGCGAAGTCAACGGCGCCCATGTTGAAGATCAGGCCCGAGCCGTCCCAGACCATGTGGGCGATCGGGAAGTAGATGAAGGTGACCCAGAGGACCGAGAACAGGATCACGGCCGAGAACTTGATGCGCTCGGCGAAGGCGCCGATGAACAGCGCCGGGGTGATCGCGGCGAAGGTCATCTGGAAGGCGATGAAGACATATTCCGGCAGCACCACACCATCGGTGAAGGTGGCGGCGGTCGAATCCATCGTCACGCCCTTGAGGAAGATCTTGCCGAGGCCGCCCCAGAACGGCGAGGTGCCGCCACCGAAGGCCATCGAATAGCCGTAGAGCACCCAGATGATCATCACGACAGCGGCGATCATCGTGGTCTGCATCAGCACCGAGAGCATGTTCTTGGTGCGCACGAGGCCACCGTAGAACAGCGCGAGGCCGGGGATGGTCATGAACAGGACGAGCGCCGAAGCGGTCATCATCCAGGCCACGTCACCCTTGTCGATGATCGGCGCAGCGGCTTCCGCGGGTGCGGCGTCCTGCGCGAGGACCGGCAGGGCAACGGCGGCGAGCGCCGCGGCGAGACCTGCGATTTTCGAGAGGTTTTTCATATGTTTCACTTCCCCTGAGCTTTGCTTACAGCGCGTCGTCGCCTGCTTCGCCGGTGCGCACGCGCACGGCCTGGTTGACGTCGAGCACGAAGATCTTGCCGTCGCCGATCTTGTCGGTCTTGGCCGACTTCAGGATCGTCTCGACGACTTCATCGGCGAGGTTGTCGGCCACGACGATCTCCAGCTTCACCTTCGGCACGAAGTTCACCGCGTATTCCGCACCGCGATAGATTTCGGTGTGGCCCGACTGCGCGCCAAAGCCCTTGATCTCCGTCACCATCATCCCGCGCACGCCGATGGCGGTGAGCGCTTCGCGCACCTCCTCGAGCTTGAACGGCTTGATTGCTGCAATGATGAGCTTCACTGGACATCCCTTCCTGTTGTCAGCAACTCGACTGGCGCCGCTCACGGCACCTCACGCCGACATGAACACTCCGCCCCCCGCGCCACACAAGCAAAGCCCCGGCGCGCCGCTGCGGCGCAGCGCCTTTTTCTCGGGCAATGTTGCATAAAATATGCACATTGATGAAATTACGGGCAGATGAAAAACCGAATCGTGATCTCTTCCCGCTCCACATCGTGTGGGGCGCGTTGTAGTCTTCGGAAAACACAGGCACCGGAAGAAACAATGGCAGGAACAGGCGGGCGGCGCGGGCCGCTGGTGGCGGACAAGCGCTATGCGAAGGCGGCAAAGGCGGCGCCGCAGCCGAAATCATCCCCCTCCCGCAAGCCGACGAAACCGAAGGCACCCCGCGGGCCGCGCAATCGCGGGCCGATCCGCAACGCGCTCTTCGGCTTCGTGCATCTCGTCTGGCGGGTGATCTGGGGGCTGACCTGGCGCGGGGCGGCGATCGTCTTCGCGATCCTCGGCCTCGCCACCTTCTACTTCTATTCGCAGCTGCCCGATTACACGGCGCTCCTCGACGGGCGCAACCGCGGCTCGGTCACCATGCTCGACGAGGCCGGCAAGGTCTTTGCCTGGCGCGGCGAGACCTTCGGCGGACAATCGACGGCGAAGACCGTCTCCCCCAATCTGAAGAACGCGATCGTCGCCACCGAGGACCGCCGCTTCTACCGCCATTTCGGTGTTTCCCCGCGCGGCATCGCCTCGGCGGTGGCGATCAACCTGCGCGAGGGCCGCGGCCCGCTCGAGGGTAACGGCGGCTCGACGATCACCCAGCAGGTCGCGAAGCTGCTCTGCCTCGGGGTGAAATACGATCCGCAGCGCTGGAAGACCGAGGCCGAGTATGAGAACGACTGCCGCTCCGGCGGGGTGCAGCGCAAGATCAAGGAGATCCCCTATGCGCTGGCGATGGAGTTCAAGTATTCGAAGGACGAGATCCTGACGATCTACCTCAACCGCGCCTATCTCGGCGCGGGGGCGCGCGGCTTCGAGGCGGCCGCGCAGCGCTATTTCGGAATTTCGGCCGCGAACGTGAACCCGAGCCAGGCGGCGATGCTGGCCGGTCTGCTCAAGGCGCCCTCCTATTACGCGCCGACGACCAATCTGAAACGCTCGCAGGAGCGGGCGGGCATGGTGCTGGCGCTGATGCACGAACAGCACTTCCTCACCGATGCGCAATGGGAGGAGGCGAAGGCCCATCCCGCGACGCTCTCGGAGGCGGCGCAGGCCCGCGCCGGCGGCTATTTCGCCGATTGGGTGATGGATTCGATCCCCGACTTCCTGTCGAAGGACACGACGGAGGACGTGATCATCCGCACCACGCTCGACCAGCGGATCCAGAGCGCCGCGGAAGAGGCGCTGAAGACGGTCTTCGACACCAAGGTGAAGGACGGCTCCACCGCCGAGGCGGCGATCGTGGTGATGTCCTCCGACGGTGCGGTGCGCGCGATGGTCGGGGGGCGCACGACGAAGGTTTCCGGCGCGTTCAACCGCGCGACCCAGGCGAAGCGGCAGACCGGATCCACCTTCAAGCCCTTCGTCTATGCCGCCGCGCTCGACATGGGCTGGACGCCGGACACCCCGATCATGGATGCGCCGCTCACGATCAACGTGCCGGGCTCCGGCCCCTGGTCGCCGAAGAACTACACCAACGAATATCTGGGCGAGATCCCGCTCTGGCGCGCGCTTGCCAATTCGATCAACACCGCGACGGTGCGGGTCGGCCAGGCGGTGGGCTTCGACGCGGTGCGCAAGGTGGCGAGCGATTTCGGCTTCGCCTCCGAACTCGCCGCGGGGCCGGCGGTGGTGCTTGGCGTGTCCGAATCGACGCTGCTCGAGATGACCGGCGCCTATGCCGGCATTCTCAACGGCGGCTCCTCGGTGAAACCCTACGGGCTCACCGATCTGCGGCTGAAGGGCGACAGCGATCCGCTCTTCGGTGCGGGGGGCGGCATGGGCGAGCGGGTGATCTCGGAGAAGGCCGCGCGCGAGCTTGTCTGGATGATGCATCAGGGCGTCGAACAGGGCACCAGCCGGCGCGCGAAGCTCGACGGCCATGACGCCGCGGGCAAGACCGGCACGACGCAATCGGCGCGCGACGCCTGGTTCATCGGCTTCACCGCCGATTTCGTCACCGGCGTCTGGATGGGCTATGACGACAACCGCCCACTTACCGGCGTGACCGGTGGTGGGTTGCCCGCCGAGATCTGGCACGAGGTGATGACCCGCGTCGAAGACGGCCAGCCCGCCGATCCGCTGCCGATGGCCGATCCCTCGGAATGGCGCGGTCAGGGCATGGCGAACACCGCCTATCCGGGCGAGAGCTGGAACTCGAACGATCCGATCCCCGAGGGCGGCGTGCCCGTCGTCAACGGCGAGCTCGTGCGCCCCGGCACCGAGGCAGAGCGGACCGAGAAGCGCCGCGAGACCTTTGGCGACAAGATCGACTCGCTGTTGCGACAGCTCTACTGACCCCAAAAACGAAAGCGCGGCCCCGAGGGACCGCGCTTTTTCTTTCGGGAGAGGCCGGTTCAGCCGGCGGTCTTCAGATCGGTGATCAGCGCGTCGATATTGCCGCGCCGGGCGTCGAGCATCGAGCCGATCTCGGTGCGCTCGGCGGCGAGCATGTTCACGCCCTCGATGATGATGTTGAAGAAGAGATCCTTCCCCGACTTGTCCGAGACATGCCAGAGCACCTCGAACGGCGCCTGCCCCTGCAGGATCGCCGTGGTCTTCACCTCGTAGAAGCCCTTCACCGCGCGCGCGCCCTGCACTTCGAAGCGGCCGCCGATGAATTCGCGGAAGCGCTTGCCGTATTTGCGCGAGATATAGCCGCGGAAGGCGGTGGTGAAGGCGGCCATCTGCGCCGGCGTCGCCGTGCGCGCCGCCGAGCCCAGCGCCGAGCGCGCGATCGTCGGCACGTCGGCGTAGCGCGTGAAGATCGTCTCGAAGAGCGCGTAAAGCGGTTCGCCGGTCTTGCCCGAATCGATCGCGCCGTTGACCTCGTCGATCGCGCGGCCGATCAGCGCCTTCGCCTGCGCATCGGTCAGCGCGAAGGCGGCACGCGGCAGCGCCAGCGTGGCAAGCCCGCCAAGCGCGGCGCCCAAGAGCGCGCGGCGGTCACTGAGCATAGGGGTCGGCATAGGGATCCCAGGCATCGGCATCGTTATTCTCCTGTCCGGACAGCTGGTAACGGCGGTTCTGCAGATAAAGCAGACGGCTTTGCGCGTAGCTGTCCGCGCTATCGTAAAGGATGGATTCGACGGTCTCGCCGAACCGCTTGCGGTCGGCGACCTTGCCGGCGACGCGCGCGGCGCTCGCCGCGGTGGCATCGGAGCCGGAAAGCAGCTGTCCGACCGGGTTCATCGCGATGTCGACCACGGTGCCCACCGCGTCCCGCTCGGTCGAGGGGCCATAGACCGGCAGCTCGACATAGGCGCCCTCGCCCACGCCCCAGACCGCGAGCGTCTCGCCGAAATCGGTATCCGTCTCGGGCAGCGAGAAAGACGAGCCCGCGGGATCGAAGATCCCCGCAAGGCCGATCGTCGAGTTGATCGCGAAACGGAAGGTGTTCTTGATCGCCGGTTCCGGCCGCCCCTGCAGGAGCGAGTTCACCACCTTCGCCGGCAGGCCGATGTTCGAGCCCACGTTCGAGACCGACCGCACGAAGAGGTTGTTGACCGAACGCGGATGGCCCGGACGCGCCTTGAACAGGAGCGTATCCATCCCCTTGTTGAAGGCATGAACCTTGCGGTTCGTCGCCTCATAGGGATCGTTGATCCCGGTCGGTCCGCCCTGCCCACCGCCCCCGGCACAGCCGGCAAGCAATGCGGTGGCCAGAAGGGCGCTCCCCAGCCGCCCAAGCCCCTTGTGCATCTCGATCTCCCGTTCCGGTCCCGGGGCTGCCCCAAGACTGGTGACAATTGCGCGAATTTGGGTCAAACCCCTTCTCGCAAGCAATAAGGACGCTGCTGTGCAGAGACAAGGCATAGCAGCAGGATTTCGAAGAGCGATCGGTTAACGTTTTTGCGTTCGACTGCGAAACGGGCAGAGATTCGCCGAACGCCGTCGAACCCCGCCCAGCCAGAAGCCGGTGCAAGCACCGGAGGACGAACAAGAGGGACTGGATGAAGAGGGACGAATTCGCCAAGGGGCGCAACGAGTTGCGCAGCGCGCGGGCGGAAAGCCGTGCGCTGATCTGGTCGGTGGCGGTGTTTTCAGCCTTCGTGAACCTGCTCGCCCTGACCGGGCCGATGTTCATGCTGCAGGTCTATGACCGTGTTCTCGGCGCGCATTCGGTGGAGACGCTCACCGCGCTCTTCGTGCTCGTCGTATTTCTCTTCGCCGCGATGGGCCTGCTCGACTATGCCCGCGCGCGGGTGATGGCGCGGGTCGGCGCGCGCTTTCAGGCGCGGCTCGAGGCGCGGGTGTTCGAGGCGGCGCTGCGGCGCAACGCGCTTGCCCCCGGCGATCCGGTCGCCACCGCGGCGTTGCGCGACCTCGACGCGGTGAACAAGCTGCTCGCCGCGCCGGTCTTCCTCGCGCTTTTCGACGTGCCCTGGTCGCCGATCTTCTTCGCCGCGATCTTCTTCTTCCATCCCTATCTCGGCTTTCTCGCGCTTGCCGGTGGCGCGCTTCTGATCGGGGTCACGCTGCTCAACCAGGCGACGACGGCGCATCCGCTGCTCGCCGCGAGCGCAGCGCAGATCCAGTCGGAGCGGATGTCGGACCAGCTTCGCGACGAGGCCGAGCTGATCCAGGCGCTTGGCATGCGCGGCGCCTCCTTCCTGCGCTGGCAGGCGGCGCGCAACCGGGCGATCTCGGCAGGGCTCACCGCGACCGATGTCGGCGGCGGCTACGCCACCTTCACCAAGACCTTCCGCATCTTCCTGCAGTCGGCGATGCTCGCGCTCGGCGCCTGGGTCGTGCTGCAGGGCGAGATGACGGCGGGCGCGATGATCGCCGGTTCGATCCTGATGGGCCGCGCCCTCGCGCCGGTGGAACAGGCCGTCTCAGGCTGGGCGATCGTCGCCCGGGCGCGCGAGGGCTGGGGCCGGCTTGCGATGCTGCTCAGCACCGTCCCGGCCGAACCGCCGCGCACCGCCCTGCCGCGACCGCGTGCGGTACTCGACGCGCAGAACCTCACCGTGGTGCCGCCCGGCCAGCAGCTCGCCTCGCTGCGGATGGTGTCCTTCCGGGTCGATCCCGGGCAGGCGATCGGCATCATCGGCCCCTCGGGCGCCGGCAAGTCGACGCTCGCGCGCGCGATCTGCGGCGTCTGGCGGCCCTCGGGCGGGGCGATCCGGCTCGATGGCGCCACGCTCGAGCAATATGATCCCGACGTGCTCGGCGGGCTGATCGGCTATCTGCCGCAGCGGGTGACGCTGTTCGACGGCACCATCGCCGAGAATATCGCGCGCCTCTCACCACAGCCCGATCCCGAGCTGGTGGTGGATGCCGCGAAACGGGCGGCGGCGCATCAGCTGATCCTCGATCTGCCACAGGGCTACGACACCCGCGTGAGCCAGGCCGGCGGGCGGCTCTCCGGCGGGCAGATCCAGCGCATCGGCCTCGCCCGGGCGCTTTACAACAACCCGGTTCTGCTCGTGCTCGACGAACCGAACGCCAATCTCGACAACGAGGGCAGCCTCGCGCTCAATGCCGCGGTGCGCGGGATGAAGGCGGCGGGCTGCTCGGTGCTGATCATGGCGCACCGGCCGGCGGCGATCGCCGAATGCGACACGCTGCTCGTGCTCGAGAACGGCATGCGCCGCGCCTTCGGCCCGCGGGAGGAGGTGCTGCGCGCGATGGTGCAGAACGCAACGGAGCTGGTCCGCAACGCCGGGCCGGGAGGTGTGGCATGAGCGGCGGGCAAATCCTCGGCAAGATCGACCCGGTGCGCACGGCGGTCCCGGCACCACAGGGCATGGGAGCGCCTCTCCCCCCGCCGCAGGGTGCGACGGTCGACGGGCTCTCCGCCCGCGCCGCGCTGATTCTCGGCTTCGTCACCCTCGCCATCCTCGTCGGCGGCTTCGGCCTCTGGGCGGGGATGAGCTCGATCGCCGGCGCGGTGGTCGCCTCCGGCCAGATCGAGGTCGACCAGCGCCGCCAGGTGGTGCAGCACCCCGATGGCGGCGTCGTCGCCGAGATCCTCGTGCATGAGGGCGACCATGTCACCGCCGGCCAGGCCCTGATCCGGCTCGACGGCGATCTGACCCGCTCCGAACTCGCGATCGTCGAGGGGCAGTTCTGGGAGCTCAAGGCGCGGCGCGGGCGGCTCGAGGCCGAGCGCGCCGATCGCCCCGAGATCGCCTTCGACCCCGAACTGATCGCCGCCGCCGCCGCCGACCCCGATGTCGCCGAGCTGGTCGAGGGGCAGCGCTCGCTCTTCGCCGCGCGGCTCGAGACGCTGCACAAGTCGCTCGACCAGGTGGTGAAGCGGCGCGAGCAGACGAAGGCGCAGATCGACGGGATCGACGCGCAGCTCGCCGCGCTGTCGACGCAATCGGATCTGATCGCGCGGGAGCTGAAAGATCAGCGCGGGCTGCTGGAAAAGGGCCTCGCCCAGGCGAGCCGCGTGCTCGCGCTCGAACGCGAGGCGGCAAACCTCGCCGGGCAGAGCGGCAATCTGACCGCCGAGCGCGCGCAGGCCGAGGGGCGGATGACCGAGCTCGAACTCGAGGAGCTGCGTCTGAGTTCGCAGCGTCGCGAGGACGCCGAAAGCCAGCTGCGCGACATCGGCTATCGCGAGCTCGAACTCGCCGAACGGCGGCGCGCGCTGCGCGAGCAGATCGACCGGCTCGAATTGCGCGCCCCGGTTGCGGGTATCGTTTACGAGCTGGCGGTGACCACGCCGCGCTCGGTGATTCGCCCGGCGGAACCGGTGCTCTACATCATCCCGCAGGATCGCCCGCTGGTGATCGCGGCGCGGATCTCGCCGATCCACATCGACGAGGTCTCGATCGGGCAGCCAGTCTCGGTCCGCTTCCCCGCCTTCTCGAGCCGCACCACGCCGCAGCTTTCGGGCCAGGTGACGAAGATCTCCGCCGATGCGATCACGGACGAGACCGCGCGCGTCAGCTATTACCGTGCGGAGGTGCAACTCGACCCCGGCGAGACGGCCAAGCTCGGCGCGGTGACCTTGCTGCCCGGCATGCCCGCGGAGGTCTATATCCGCACCGGCGACCGCAGCCCGATCACCTATCTGGTGAAACCCTTCACCGATTACTTCAACCGCGCCTTCCGCGAGAACTAGAGTCGGTTCAGCAGTGCGGGCGTCGGCCAGGCGTCGGCGGGCAGGCCAAGGCGCGCCTGCTCCGCCTGCACCGCTTCGCGCGTTTTCTCGCCGAGGATGCCGTCGATCGGGCCGACGTCGCGCCCGCGCGCGGCAAGCTTCTTCTGCAGCGCCTTCATCTGTTCAACCGAAAGCCCGGGTTCGGGCGCACGCGGATCAAGCCGCGGCGCCCCCTCGAGCCGCGTCGCGAAATAGGCGGCGGTGGTGACGTAGACGAAGCTCTGGTTCCAGTCGAAGAGCACGCGGAAATTCGGATAGACCATGAAGGCCGGCCCCTTGCGCCCCATCGGCAGCAGAACCGAGCCCTGCCCCGCGGCAAGCGCCCCGGAGCGCGCCTTTACCCCCATCGCCGCCCATTGCGCGGTGGGCAGCGTGTGATTGAGCCCGGTCTGCGCCCAGTCGAGCCTGTCGGGAACGGTGATCTCCTGCATCCAGGGCTCACCCGCGCGCCAGCCCATGCCGGCGATCATCTTCGCCCCCGACATCAGCGCATCGGCGCTCGAGCCTTTCAGGTCGACATGGCCGTCGCCATCGCCATCGACGCCGTTGCGCAGGATGTCCTCGGGCAACATCTGCACCTGCCCGATCTCCCCCGCCCAGGCACCGAGATTGCGCGCCGGATCGAAATCGCCGCGCGCGAAAAGCTCGGCCGCCGCGATCACCTGCGGGCGGAAGAGGTCGGGCCGGCGGCAGTCATGCGCGAGCGTGACGAGCGCATCGCGCGTGTTGAAATTGCCCTGCACCTGCCCGAAATCGGTCTCGAGCGCCCAGAAGGCCAGAAGAATCCCGCGCGAAACGCCATATTGCCGCGCGATCCGGTCGAAGATCGCGTCGTGGCGCGCCGACATCTTCGCCCCGGTCGCGAGGCGATTCGCGCTGATCACCGAGGCCTGGAAATCGAGGAAGCTCTTGCGGAAGACACCCTGCGCGCGATCGGCCTTGAGCACCTTCGGATCCTGCCGCACGCCGCGGAAGAAGGCATCGGCCTGTTTCGCGGTGAGGCCCCGCGCCCGGACCTCCGCCTTCAGCCCGGTGACGAAACTGCCGAAATCACCGCCGCAATCGGCCGCGAGAAGAGGGGCCGGCAGGGTGAGGAAGAGGGAAACGAGGGCACCGAAACGCATGGGTCACTCCGAAATCGCGATGCCGCAAGGCTAGCCGCGGCGCCCGGACACGGCAACAGCGTTGCATTCGGGGCACGCCCGGCCGGTCGCGCGCCGGGACCGTCCATTGGTTAACTTGATTTTTACATTGCGAAGCACAGACTTGAGGGAGATCTGCCGCGATCGGAGGAAGCGATGGAATTTCTGCCCAGGGAGGTGCTCGCTGCACTTGGCGAGGCGACGCAGCGCGAGGCCAAGCGCCGCTCGCGGCTGCGCGTGCATGCCGGGGGCGAGATCTGGCCGGTGCTGCGCCGCTGGCGCGATGGCTTCGCGCTTGATGCCGCGAAGGTCGGGCATCTGCGCGGCTACGTCGATCTTTACGAGGGCGGGCGGCATATCGCGACCTGCCTGATCGTCGCCTCCGACGTCGAGAATGGCGAGCTGATCTGCACGGTGAAGCGCGAGACGAAGGTAAGCGATCGCGCCGCGCTCGATTTCGCGCGCGACGAAAACGCGCCGGTGGGTTACCTGCCCTCGGCCTGAAGCGTCGCGGGCAGGCTCAGCCCCTTGAGCACATCGGCGGAGGGCATCGGCCGCTTGCCCTCGCGCTGCGCCATCAGCACGCGCAACGCGCCCGCGCCGCAGGCGATGTCGAAGCCACCCAGCACCTGCCCCGGCGCCCCCTGCCCCGCGATCAGTTCGGCGCGCAAAAGTTTCACCCGCTCGCCCGCGATCTCCGTCCAGGCGCCCGGGAAGGGCGAAAGCCCGTTGATGTGATGCACGAGATCCGCGGCCGGGCGCGCCCAGTCGATCTTCGCTTCGGCCTTGTCGATCTTGGCCGCATAGGTCACGCCCACCTCGGGCTGAACCTCGGGCACCAGCCCCGGCAGCTGCTCGAGCGCCTCGGTGATCAGCCGCGCACCCAGGGCGCTGAGCCGGTCGTGCAACTCGCCCGTGGTCTCGGTCGCCCCGATCGGCAGCGCCGCGCGCAAAAGCACCGGCCCGGTGTCGAGCCCCGCCTCCATCTGCATGATGCAGACGCCGGTCTCGGCATCGCCCGCCATGATCGCGCGATGGATCGGCGCCGCCCCCCGCCAGCGCGGCAAAAGCGAGGCGTGGATGTTGAGACAGCCGTGGCGCGGCGCATCGAGCACCGCCTGCGGCAGGATCAGCCCATAGGCGACGACCACGGCGATATCGGCGTCAAGAGCGGCAAAAGCGACGCGCTCTTCCTCGGATTTGAAATTCAGCGGATGGCGCACGGGCAGGCCCAGCGCCTCGGCCTTCGCCTGCACCGGCGAGGGGCGCAGCGCCTTGCCACGCCCGGCCGGCCGCGGCGGCTGGCTGTAGACGGCGACGATCTCATGCCGCGCGGCAAGGGCCTCGAGCACCGGCACGGAAAACTCGGGCGTGCCCATGAAGATCACGCGCATCGCTTACCTCCGGGCGAGTTTCGCCGATTTCTGCACCAACATCTTGCGGCGCAGGGGCGAGAGATGGTCGAAACAGGTCTTGCCGTTCAGATGGTCGATCTGATGCTGCACCGAGGTCGCCCAAAGCCCGACGAAATCGCGCTCCTCCATCTCGCCCAGCTCGTTCAGGAACCGCACCGTCACCGCGCGCGGCCGCTCGATCCGCGCCCAGACGCCGGGCAGATTGGGCGAGGCCTCGTCATGCGCGCGCAGCTGCACCGAGGCATGCAGCACCTCGGGGTTCGCCATCTTCACCGCCTGCCCACGCTTGTCCGAGGCATCGACCACCGCAAGCCGCATCATGATGCCGATCTGCGGCGCGGCGAGGCCGACGCCCGGCATCGCGTCCATCGTCTCGACCATGTCGTCCCAGATCATCCGCACCGTCTCGGTCACCGCGGTCACCGGTTCGGCGGGCGTGTGCAGACGCCGGTCGTCATAGGGGATGAAGGGGCGCACCGTCATCAGAGGATGCTCTGCTCCTTCGCGGCGCGGGCGCGCTCGCGTTTGAGCTTCTCCATCTTGCGGGTGATCATCTGCCGTTTCAGCGGGCCGAGGTAGTCGATGAAGAGCTTGCCGTCGAGGTGGTCGTTCTCGTGCTGCGCGCAGGTCGCCCAGAGCCCGTCGAACTGCTCCTCATGGATCTGTCCATCAAGGCCGAGCCAGCGCATCCGCACCTCTTTCGGGCGCGTCACCTCGGCATATTGATCGGGGATCGAGAGGCAGCCCTCCTCGTAGACATTGGTCTCCGGCGAGGTCCAGGTCACCTCGGGGTTGAGCATCACCATCGGTTCCGGCGCGGCGGCCTTGTCCTTCACGCAATCCATCACGAAGAGGCGCTTGAGCACGCCGACCTGCGGCGCAGCAAGGCCGACGCCGGGGGCGTCATACATCGTCGCGAGCATGTCGTCGGCCAGCCTGCGGATGTCGTCGTCGACGGTGACGACGGGGTCGCAATGCTTCTTGAGCCTCGGGTCGGGATGGATCAGGATCGGGCGGAGTGTCATGGCGTTGATTTAGGCGATGGGGCCGCGTCGCGCAATGGCAAGCGCAAATCGGAACAGTGTTCCGCATCACACAAAACAATAAGGACATATTCCCAATGAAAACATCTTCATCGGGACGCTGTTCCGCATTATTCCTTCGCGAAGGAATGACGTTTCGACAGGAGACCCCAGACATGCCTCTCACCCCCGATTTCGACGAAGTCATCGACCGCGTCGGCACCCATTCGGTCAAGTGGGACGGCATGCAGGCGCTTTACGGCGTGAGCCCCGAGGAGGGAATCGCGATGTGGGTCGCCGACATGGATTTCCGGCCGCCGGCCTCGGTGCAGCGCGCGCTCGAGGGCATGGCGGCGCAGGGGATCTATGGCTACTGGGGCGACAACCGCGCTTATGACGCGGCGATCCAGTGGTGGATGCAGGAGCGCCACGGCTGGCATGTCGAGCCGGAGTGGATCTTCACCACCCACGGCCTCGTCAACGGCACCGCGCTCTGCGTCGAGGCCTATACCGGGGCGGGCGACGGCATCGTGCTGATGACGCCGGTCTATCACGCCTTTGCCCGCGTCATCAAAGCGGCGGGGCGGCGGGTGATCGAATGCCCGCTGAAGCAGGTCGATGGCCGCTACGAGATGGATTTCGACGCCTGGGAAGGGCTCGTCGATGCCGGCGCGAAGATGCTGATCCTCTGCTCGCCGCACAACCCGGGCGGTCGCGTCTGGAGCGCCGAGGAGCTGACCGCCACCGCCGAATTCGCGCGGCGCCACGAGCTCGTGCTGGTCTCGGACGAGATCCACCATGACCTCGTGATGCCCGGGCACAGGCATATCCCGATGGCGACGGCCACCGATTATCCGGTGGTGATGATGTCGGCGACGACGAAGACCTTCAACATCGCCGGCACCCATTCGGGCAATGTCATCATCGCCGATCCCGATCTGCGCGCGAAATTCGCCGGGCGGATCGCGGCGCTCGGCATCTCGCCCAACAGCTTCGGCATGGCGATGGCGACCGCCGCCTACAGCCCCGAGGGGGCGGCCTGGCTCGACGCGCTGATCGCCTATCTCGACGGCAACCGGAAGATCTTCGACGACACCGTCAACGCGATCCCGGGGCTGCGCTCGATGCCGCTCGAGGCGACCTATCTCGCCTGGGTCGATTTCTCCGGCACCGGCATGGCGGCCGAAGAGGTCATCGCCCGCGTCGAGAAAGAAGCGAAGATCGCCGCGAATCACGGGGCGAGCTTTGGCACCGGCGGCGAAAGCTTTCTGCGCTTCAACCTCGCCACGCCGCGCGCGCGGGTGATCGAGGCGGCCGAGCGCCTCGCGCGCGCCTTCGGCGATCTGCAATAACCTGTCGCTCCGGTTTTCCGGGCGAGACCTCCCCGGCCCGTCATCCCCGGGCCGGGGCTTTTCTTTGGCCCCGCCCACGCCCATATTGGCCGCGACTGGAGGCCCCATGCAGGTCATCGCCCTCATCATCATCGGCGCCGCCGCCGGCTTCATCGCCACCCGCGCGATGAAGATCGAGACCGACATCCCGACCACGATCGCGATCGGCGTCTTCGGCGCGATCGTCGGCGGGCTGGTGCTGCGCTTTCTCATCACGATCTCGGGCTGGATGGCGGGCTTCGTCGGTGCCGTGCTCGGCGCGATGGCGCTGATCTGGCTCTGGCGGACCTATGGGGGGCGGCGCTGATGTGGGGCACGCTCTTCGGTTTCGCGGGGATGGCGACGACGCGCCTTACGCTCACGCTCGTCTCCGTCGCGATCTGGCTTCTCTCGCGCCCGGGCGGCTGGGCGGTGCTCGCGATTGCCGCGCTCGTCGGGGTGAAACTGCTTCCCGCGCGCTGAGCGCCCTTTTCACCCCGCCGTGAAGCCCCCATATTCGAGGCAGGTTTCAGGGAGGCGCCGGTGAACCAGCCCGATTTTCTGCTCGATTTCCTTGGCGGCAATGCCGTCGTGCTGGCGCTTGCCGCCTTCGTCATCCTCGCCGTCTTCCTCGGCGTGCGGATCGTGCCGCAATCCGAAAAACACGTGGTCGAGCGTTTCGGCCGGCTGCGCGCCGTGCTTGGCCCCGGGATCAACTTCATCGTGCCCTTCCTCGACCGCGTCGCGCATCGCGTCTCGGTGCTGGAACGGCAGCTGCCGACCACGCGGCAGGACGCGATCACCGCCGACAACGTGCTGGTGCAGGTCGAGACCTCGGTCTTCTACCGCGTGACCGAGCCGGAAAAGACCGTCTACCGGATCCGCGACATCGACGGCGCGATCGCCACCACCGTCGCCGGCATCGTGCGCGCCGAGATCGGCAAGATGGAGCTCGATCAGGTGCAGTCGAACCGCGCCGGGCTGATCCATTCGATCCAGGAAAACCTTGCCAATGTCGTCGACGACTGGGGGATCGAGGTGACCCGCGCCGAGGTGCTTGACGTCAATCTCGACGAGGCGACGCGGGCGGCGATGCTGCAGCAGCTCAACGCCGAACGCGCGCGCCGCGCCCAGGTGACCGAGGCGGAGGGGCGCAAACGCGCCGTCGAGCTGGCCGCCGACGCCGATCTCTACGCCGCCGAACAGCAGGCGAAGGCGCGCCGCGTCACCGCCGAGGCGGAGGCCTTCGCGACCACGGTGATCGCCGAGGCGATCGCGAAGAACGGGCTCGAGGCGGCGCAGTTCCAGGTCGCGCTGAAACAGGTCGAGGCGCTGTCCATCGTCGGCAAGGGCGAGGGCAAGCAGGTCGTGCTGCTTCCTTCCGCCGCGATCGACGCCTTCGGCGATGCGTTCAAGCTGCTCAAGGGGAAATCGTGATGCTCTGGCGGGAACCTTGGGTCTGGGTCGCGGGCGGGATCGTGCTCGGCCTGCTCGAGATGCTTTTGCCGGGCTTCGTGCTGCTCGGCTTTGCGGTCGGCGCCGTGCTCGTCGGGCTGATCCTCTGGACCGGGCTGATCGTTCTGTCCCTGCCGATGATGCTGCTGATCGCCGCCCTTGTGGCCGCCGCGACCTGGTTCATCGCGCGCCGTCTGGTCGGCGTGCGCGCCGGGCAGACCCGGATCTGGGACCGCGATATCAACGAGAATTGAGGCTTTCGCCCCGGCTTTCCGCATTGCAGCGCTGGACGGGATGCGTCCCGCCCCCTAAAGCGGGGGAAAGCGCAACAGGAGGGCTGCATGTACGACGATTTCCCCGAAGAGGCGAAGGGCCTCAAGTATTTCCTCGCCGCGGTGACGATCTGCCTCGTCGGCATGGTGGCCTGGATCCTCGTGGCCCATCCGATGGGCGGCGATGCGAGCGCGACGACGACGCTCGCGCCGGTGTCGCACGAGTAACCCGATCAGAAAACCTGCGTGAGCGGCGGCCCAGGGGCCGCCGTTTTCGTTCAGATGTCGCGGATCTCGCGCAGGATCGCTTGCGCCGCGGCGCGCGGATCGCGCGCCTGCCAGACCGGGCGCCCGACGACGAGATGATCGGCCCCGGCGGTCAGCGCGGCGGCCGGCGTTTCCACTCGCTTCTGGTCACCAAGCGCGGCCCCCGCCGGGCGCACGCCCGGGGTGACGATCAGCTTGCCCGCCGCTTGCGGCAGCGCGCGGATCGCCGCCGCCTCCCGCGGCGAGGCGATCACGCCATCGGCCCCCGCTTCGAAGGCGCGCGCCGCGCGTTCGGTGACGAGATCGGCGATCTCTCCCTCGCGGATCAGCGAAGCGTCGAGATCGGCGCGGTCGAGCGAGGTCAGGATCGTGACGGCGAGGATCTTGAGCGGCTTGCCCGCCGCCCCCTCCTTCGCTGCGCGCACGACATGGGGGTCGCCATGCACGGTGAGGAAATCGAGGTCGAAGCGCGCGAGGCCGCGCACCGCCGCCTCGACCGTGGCGCCGATGTCGAAGAGCTTCATGTCGAGGAAGATCTTCTTGCCGTGCTCGTCCTTGAGTTCGTTGGCAAGCGCGAGCCCGCCGCCCGTGAGCATGCCGAGGCCGATCTTGTAGAAGGAGACGCTGTCGCCCAGCGTACTGGCGAGGGCGAGCCCGTCGAGGGCGTTGGGAACGTCGAGCGCAACGATCAGACGATCGTCGGCGGGAAGGAGATCGGTCATTGCGGGCTCCGGGGCTGATCGGCAAACGGCCGGGTTCTGCCCCCGATGCAAGCGCGGGTCAAGGAAAACCGCCGCGAAACGGCCGAGGGCCAGTCAGAGCCCGCCGATGCCGCGTTTCTGCGCCTCCCGCACGAGGGCCCGGACAAGCGCCGGATGCGGCAGATCCGCCCCGGCCCGCACCCGCACCGGCACGCGCAGCGGCTGCGGCAGACCGGGGGCGAAGAACTCGACGACGGCGAGGAAGGCGCGGCGGGCCGCGTCATAGATCAGCTGGGCGATGCGGACCGCGGAGGCGTGGTGCATGGTCGTTCCCTCTCGATGCTGCCTTCAGGCTGAACGCAAAAGGTTGCGATCCGGTTTCCACCGGCCGAAGATTTCGATGCCGCGGGAAAGATGTGGAAATTTCGTCGCAGCCCGCGCTTGCCCCTTGAAGGGACGGGCTGCGAAAACCACCTCAGGGACAAGACCCGGACCCGTGGCGTGCCAGCTTGGGCGCCCGAATTCACCCCGGGGGCTTCACGAAAGGAGATACCCGATGAACATGGAGAAGTTCACGGAACGGTCGCGGGGATTCATTCAGTCCGCCCAGACCATTGCGATGCGCGAGGGCCATCAGCGCGTCGTTCCCGAGCATCTGCTCAAGGCACTCATGGATGACGATCAGGGGCTGTCGAGCAATCTGATCAAACGCGCCGGCGGTGAGCCGAAGCGCGTGCAGGAGGCGGTCGATCTGTTCGTTTCCAAACTGCCCAAGGTTTCGGGCGGCGACGGGCAGGTCTATGTCGAGCAGTCGCTCGTGCGCGTGCTCGACGAGGCCGAGAAACTGGCGAAGAAGGCCGGCGACAGCTTCGTTCCGGTCGAGCGCATACTGATGGCGCTCGCCATGGTGAACACCAAGGCGAAGGATGCGCTCGATGCGGGCGCGGTGACGGCGCAGAACCTGAACGCCGCGATCAACGACATCCGCAAGGGGCGCACCGCCGATTCGGCTTCGGCCGAGGAAGGCTATGACGCACTGAAGAAATATGCGCGCGATCTGACCGAGGCCGCCGAAGAGGGCAAGATCGACCCGATCATCGGCCGCGACGAAGAAATTCGCCGCGCGATGCAGGTGCTGTCGCGGCGCACGAAGAACAACCCGATCCTGATCGGTGAACCGGGCGTGGGCAAGACCGCGATCGCCGAGGGCCTCGCGCTGCGCATCGTCAATGGCGACGTGCCGGAATCCTTGCGCAACAAGAAGCTGCTCGCGCTCGACATGGGCTCGCTCATCGCCGGTGCGAAATACCGCGGCGAGTTCGAGGAGCGGCTGAAGGCGATCCTGAAGGAGATCGAATCGGCGGCGGGCGAGATCATCCTCTTCATCGACGAGATCCACACCCTCGTCGGCGCCGGCAAATCCGAAGGCGCGATGGATGCGGCGAACCTGATCAAGCCGGCGCTCGCCCGCGGGGAGCTGCATTGCGTCGGCGCGACCACGCTCGACGAATACCGCAAATATGTCGAGAAGGACGCGGCGCTTGCCCGCCGGTTCCAGCCGGTGATGGTGGAAGAGCCGACCGTCGAGGACACGATCTCGATCCTGCGCGGCATCAAGGAGAAATACGAGCTTCACCACGGGGTGAAGATCTCCGATTCGGCGCTGGTTGCGGCGGCGACGCTCTCGCATCGCTACATCACCGACCGCTTCCTGCCCGACAAGGCGATCGACCTTGTCGATGAGGCGGCAAGCCGGCTGCGCATGGAAGTGGACAGCAAGCCCGAGGAGCTCGACGCGCTCGACCGGCAGATCCTGCAGATGCAGATCGAGGCCGAGGCGCTGAAGAAGGAGGACGATGCGGCGTCCAAGGACCGGCTCGAGAAGCTCGAGAAGGAACTGGCCGAGCTGCAGGACAAGGCCGCGGTGATGACCGCCAAATGGCAGGCCGAGCGCGACAAGCTGGAAGCGAGCCGCACCGTGAAGGAGCAGCTCGAGCAGGCGCGCGCGCAGCTCGATCAGGCCAAGCGCGAGGGCAATTTCGCCAAGGCCGGTGAGCTGCAATACGGCAAGATCCCCGAGCTCGAGAAACAGCTCGGCGAGGCCGAGGCCTCGGAAGACGGGCATATGGTCGAAGAGGCCGTGCGCCCCGAGCAGATCGCCGAGGTGGTCGAACGCTGGACCGGTATCCCGACCTCGAAGATGCTCGAGGGCGAGCGCGAGAAGCTCCTCAAGATGGAGGAGGAGCTGCACAAGCGCGTCATCGGTCAGGACGCTGCGATCACTGCGGTGGCCAATGCCGTGCGGCGTGCCCGCGCCGGGCTGAACGATGAGAACCGGCCGCTGGGCTCGTTCCTCTTCCTCGGTCCGACCGGCGTCGGCAAGACCGAACTGACGAAGGCGGTCGCCGAATACCTCTTCGACGACGACACCGCGATGGTGCGCATCGACATGTCGGAATTCATGGAGAAACACTCCGTGGCCCGGCTGATCGGCGCCCCGCCCGGCTATGTCGGCTATGACGAGGGCGGCGTTCTGACCGAGGCGGTGCGGCGCCGGCCCTATCAGGTCGTGCTCTTCGACGAGGTGGAAAAGGCGCATCCCGACGTCTTCAACGTGCTCCTGCAGGTGCTCGACGACGGCGTGCTGACCGATGGCCAGGGCCGCACCGTCGACTTCAAGCAGACGTTGATCGTGCTGACCTCGAACCTCGGCTCTCAGGCGCTCAGCCGCCTGCCCGAGGGCGCCTCGAGCGACCAGGCGAAGGCCGAGGTGATGGAAGCGGTGCGCGCGCATTTCCGCCCCGAGTTCCTGAACCGTCTTGACGAGATGGTGATCTTCGACCGGCTGACGCGCGGCAATATGGACGGGATCGTCACGATCCAGCTCCAGCGCCTCGAGAAACGTCTGGCGCAGCGCAAGATCGCGCTCGAACTCGACGACGCCGCGAAGATGTGGCTTGCGGACGAGGGCTACGATCCGGTCTTCGGTGCGCGGCCGCTGAAGCGGGTGATCCAGCGCGCGCTGCAGGATCCGCTCGCCGAGCTGATCCTCTCCGGCGCGGTGAAGGATGGCGAGACGGTGAAGGTCTCGGCCGGCACCGACGGGCTGATCGTCGGCAGCCATGTCTCGCAGTCGCAGCGCGAGCGTCCGGTGGATGCGCCGCTGCAATAAGCGGGACATAGTCGGAAAGGGGCGGGGAAACCCGCCCCTTTTTCATTTCGGCACGGCACAGGCCGCGCGATGTTGCGCGACCTCTTCGCGCAGCGCGCAGCCCTCGGCGTGATCGTTCACCAGCCCCATCGCCTGCATGAAGGCGTAAACCGTCGTCGGACCGACGAATTTCCAGCCGCGCCTGCGCAATTCCTTCGACAGCGCTTCGGAAAGCGGTGAGGTCGCCCGCACCACCCCGCCCGGGCCCGGATCCTCGTAGCGCCAGAGAAAGGCGGCCAGCGATCCCTCCGCCGCCACCATCTCGCAGGCGCGTTGCGCATTGTTGATCGTCGCCTCGATCTTGCCGCGGTGACGCACGATGCCCTTGTCGGCAAGCAGCCGCGCGACATCCCCGGGGCAGAATTCGGCGACCTTGCGGAAATCGAACCCGGCAAAGGCCGCGCGGAAATTCGCGCGCTTTTCAAGGATCGTGCGCCAGCTCAGCCCAGCCTGAAACCCCTCGAGGCAGAGCTTTTCGAAGAGGCGGTTGTCCTCGATGACCGGAAACCCCCATTCGCTGTCGTGATAGCGGATGTAATCCGGCGTCGCCGCGCACCAGCCGCAGCGGGCGCGCCCATCCTCGCCGTGAAACAGCGCCATATTCACCCCTCCTGCCCACACCCCTGCATGTTCGCGCAATGTTCACATTGAATTGTCGTGCCGTCAACCGCGCGGGGCTTGCCCGTCGCAGCCCTGCATGCGACAGCCGCTTCAGGGAGGCCGAGAAGGAGCGAAAGATGAGTGACCTCAACGCACCCGAAGGCATGGAGCTGACGCTGCGCACCCTTGCGATGCCCGCCGACACCAATGCCGCGGGCGATATCTTCGGCGGCTGGGTGATGTCGCAGATGGACCTTGCCGCCGCGATCCGCGCGAACGAGCGCTGCAACGGCCGCACGGTGACGATCGCGGCGAACGAGATCGTGTTCAAGGAACCGGTGAAGGTGGGCGACACGCTCTGCGTCTATACCGCGGTGGATCAGATCGGACGCACCTCGATGGTGATCCGGATCGAGGTCTGGGCGCGGCGCTGCTACAGCGCGTTGCGCGACAAGGTGACCGAGGCGCGCTTCACGATGGTCGCCGTCGACAGCGCGGGCAAACCGCGCCCGGTCGATATCCCGCAGGAGACCTGGGAGCTGAAATGACGCTCGCGACAGGGGCGAGCCGGCGCTAGACTGGCCTTCCCCGATGAGGTCGAGATGCCTGCCCTCTGCCGCGACTGCCTTGCGATCTTCGACGATGCCCCGGCGCGCTGCCCGCAGTGCGGCCGGCCGCGGTTGCTTGTCCATCCCGAGCTTTTCGATCTGACGATCGCGCATCTCGACTGCGACAGTTTCTATGCCTCGGTCGAGAAACGCGACGATCCCGCGCTGTCGACGCGGCCGGTGATCGTCGGCGGTGGCAAGCGGGGCGTCGTCTCGACCTGCTGCTATGTCGCGCGGATCTCGGGGGTGCGCTCGGCAATGCCGATGTTCCAGGCGCTGAAGCTTTGCCCCGATGCGGTGGTGATTGCGCCCCGAATGGAACATTACGCCGCCGTCTCGCTCGAGATCCGGGCGAGGATGGCGGCGCTGACACCATTGATCGAGCCGCTCTCGCTCGACGAGGCCTTTCTCGATCTGCGCGGCACCGAGCGGCTGCATCACGCGCCGCCCGCGCTCACCATGGCGCGGCTTGCGCGCGCGATCGAGACGGAGATCGGGGTCACCGTCTCGGTCGGGCTCTCGCACAACAAGTTCCTCGCCAAGATCGCCTCCGACCTCGACAAGCCGCGCGGCTTTTCGGTGATCGGAAAGGCCGAGACCGAAGCCTTTCTGCGCGACAAGCCGGTCTCGATCCTCTGGGGCGTGGGGGCGGCGACGCGCGCGGCGCTCGGGCGCGCGGGGCTGCGCACGCTCGCCGACATCCGCCGTGCCGGCCATGCGGCGATGCTCGCGCGCTTCGGCGGCTCGGGCGCGCGGCTCTTCGATCTCGCCAATGGGATCGACACGCGGCGGGTGACGCCGGACGCCCCGGTGAAATCGGTCTCGAACGAGACCACCTTCGAGAGCGACATCGCCGATCGTGCCGTGCTCGAGGCGCATCTGTGGGTGATGTGCGAGAAGACCGCCGCGCGGATGAAGGCGAAGGGGCTGACCGGTCGCACCGCCACGCTGAAGCTGCGGCGCGCGGATTTCTCGGCGCTGAGCCGGCAGGTGCGGCTCGAGGAGCCGAGTCAGCTTGCCGATACGCTGTTTCGCGCGACGCAGACGCTGTTCGCGGCCCTGCCCGAGGCGGGGCCGTTCCGCCTGATCGGCGCGGGCTATTCCGACCTGAGCGCGGCGGACGGGCGCGATCCGGTGGGCGACCTGCTCGACCCTCAGGCCGGCAAGCGCGCCGGCGCCGAACGGGCGGCGGATGCGATCCGCGCGCGTTTTGGCCCGGACGCGATCGGCAAGGGCCGCGCTTTCGGCACCCGGTCCGAGTGATCTACTCCGCGGCCATCCGCCCCGCGTCTCGCCCGATCGCGGCAAGCCCCGCCACCGCCTGCGCCATCTTCGCCGCGAAGGCGGGGAAGTCATGCGAGGGGCAGACCTCCGCCTCGTTCATGTAGAGCGAGCGGACGATCTCGATCTGCACCACCTCCCAGCCCTCGCGCGGACGCCCGTAGCGCTGCGCGACATAGGCGCCGGCAAAGGGCGTGTTGCGCCCGACCTTCAGCCCGAGCCCGGTGAACACCCGCTCGATCGCCGCTACCGTCGCGGGGCGCGCGGCGGTGCCGTAGCGATCGCCAAGCACGACATCGGGGCGATTGGGGCCAAGGGTTTCCAGCGCCTCGGCCGGCATCGAATGCATGTCGAGCAGGATCGCACGGCCGAATCGGGTGCGCAGATCGCCCATCAGTTCCTCGAGCCGGGCGTGATAGGGACGCCAGACGCGGGCAAGCCGTGTCTCGGCCTCCCCGACCGAGATCTTGCCCGAATAGATCGCGCGCCCGCCGGAGACGACGCGGGGAATCACCCCGAGCCCGGCGGCGACACGCGGCCCGCCCACGCTCCGCCGCAGCCCTTCGATCAGCGCCGGGTCAAGCTCGTCCTCGCCGCGGTTCAGGTCGACCCATGCCCGCGGCAGCCTTGCGGCAAGCAGCATCGCCCCCTCCCGCGGCACGGCTTCCAGCAGATCGTCGACGAAGGCATCCTCGGAAGACCGCAGCCGCCGCGCCTCGAGCACCGAATGCATCAGCAATTCCGACGGATAGTCGCGCCCCGAATGCGGCGAGGCGAAGAGCACGCAACTCGTCAGCCTCTCGGGGGTGACAAGCCGGTAGGGCAAGGCGTGGCTCTGGGTCGCTGACATTCTCTTTCCTTGATTTGCGACAGGTTACACCGAATTGAAATCGCGCGAATACCCTCTTGAAAGCCGCAACGACTCCTTTTATAGACCCCCAGACCGACGCGGTTCCGCCCGCGTCTTTTCTTTCGGGAAAGGGTTCGAGGCGGAATCACAGACGGCAAGTGGGCGGTTAGCTCAGCGGTAGAGCACTACGTTGACATCGTAGTGGTCACTGGTTCGATCCCAGTACCGCCCACCATTCGCCGCCTCCTCGGGGGCATGACAGTTTCAGGCGCACGCGCGCCGCGACAAGGAGATGACCCATGAAGGTCCGCAACTCGCTCCGCTCGCTCAAGCAGCGTCATCGCGATTGCCAGATCGTGCGCCGCAAGGGCCGCGTCTATGTGATCAACAAGACGCAGAAGCGCTTCAAGGCTCGTCAGGGCTGAAGCAGGCTTCCTGCCAGAGATCGAAAGGCCGTCGGGAAACCGGCGGTCTTTTTCTTTGCGGCAACGAAAGGGGCGCTGCCCCTCGGCCTGCGGCCTCACCCCGGGATATTTGTGCTCTATAGAAGCGGAATGGCTTCTACAGAGGTCAAATATCCTGGGGGTGAATTGGCGTAGCCAAGAGGGGGCAGCGCCCCCTGCCCGGTCAGTCGTATTTGCGCAGATCCTCGATCACCTTGCCGTCGTTCGGCAGGCTGCCCGGGGCGACGAGCTCGATCGCGCCCTTGAGCTTCAGCGCGGCGACGATGCCGGGGGCGAAGCGGGCAGGATCGGAGGCCTCGGTCTCGATCCGCACCGTCATCGCGTCCATCTCCCCCTCGCGGGTGGCGACGACGCGGGCGCGTTTCACCTCCGGGTGGGCGGCGACGAAGGCCGCGACCTGTTCGGGGCGCACGAACATGCCCTTGATCTTCGTGGTCTGGTCGGCGCGCCCCATCCAGCCCCTGATGCGCGCATTGGTGCGCCCGCAGGGTGATTGCCCGGGCAGGATCGCGCTGAGATCGCCGGTGGCGAAACGCACCAGCGGATAATCGGGGTTGAGCGTGGTGACGACGACCTCGCCCACCTCGCCCTCGGGCACCGGATCGCCGGTGCCGGGGCGCACGATCTCGACGATCACCCCCTCGTCGAGGATCATCCCCTCCATCGCCGGGCTCTCATAGGCGATATTGCCGAGATCGGCGGTGGCGTAGCATTGCAGGCAGGCGATGCCGCGCTCGGCATATTCCTTGCGCAGGCTCGGGAAGAGGGCGCCGCCCCCCACCGCCGCGCGGGTGATGGCGAGGCGCTCGCCCATCTCCTCGGCCTTGTCGAGGATCACCTTGAGATAATCCGGCGTGCCGGCATAGACGGTGGTGCCGATGTCGACCGCGGCGCGGACCTGCAGCTCGGTCTGGCCGGTGCCGGCGGGCAGCACCGCGGCGCCGACCGCACGCGCCCCGGATTCGAAGATCATCCCCGCGGGCGTCAGGTGATAGGCGAAGCAATTCTGCACGATGTCGCCCGGCCCGACCCCCGCCGCATGCAGGAAACGTCCCGTGCGCCACCAGTCATGGGAGAGATCGCCCGGCTCGTAGATCGGCCCCGGGCTCTGGAAGATATGTGCAAAGGCGGTGGCCGGTTTCACCGTCAGCCCGCCGAAAGGAGCCGCCTTTTTCTGCGCAGCATGAAGGTCGGATTTGCGCAGCACCGGCAGCTTCGCCAGCGCCTCGCGCGAGGTGATCGCGACCGGATCGACCGCGCCGAGATGCGCCGCAAGCCCGGGGGCCGCCATCGCCCGCGCGATCACCGCGGGCAGATCGCGCGCCAGCGCCGCGGCGCGCGCATCGGCCGAACGGGTTTCGAGGTCATCGTAATAGCGGCTCATGGCGCTTCCTTTTCGCTGCGCAGCAAGTCTTTTGTTTCAAGGAGTTGGTCAGGCGAGCCAGCGCTTGCGGCGGCGATAGCTGCGCACTTCGCGGAAGGACTTGCGGCCCTCATCCGACATGCCGAGGTAGAATTCCTTCACATCGGGGTTCTCGCGCAGCGCCTGCGCCGCGCCATCCATCACCACGCGGCCGCTTTCCAGGATATAGCCGTAATGGGCGTAGCGCAGCGCGATATTGGTGTTCTGCTCGGCAAGCAGGAAGGTCACCCCCTCGCCCTCGTTCACCGCCTTCACGATCTCGAAGATCTGCTCGACGAGCTGCGGCGCGAGGCCCATCGAGGGCTCGTCGAGCAGGATCGTCTCGGGCCGCGACATCAGCGCCCGGCCCATCGCCACCATCTGCTGCTCGCCGCCCGAGGTATAGCCGGCCTGAGACCGCCGCCGCTCCTTCAGCCGCGGGAAGTAATTGTAGACCATCTCGAGATCGCGCATCACCGCGGCGCGCCCGTCGCTGCGGGTATAGGCGCCGGTGAGCAGGTTCTCCTCGACGGTGAGATGCTCGAAGCAGTGGCGCCCCTCCATCACCTGGATCACGCCCTTCTTCACCAGATCGGCGGGGGACATGTCCTGCACCCGCTCGCCGCGGTAGAGGATCGAGCCCTTGGTGACCTCGCCGCGCTCGGAATGGAGCAGGTTCGAGATCGCCTTCAGCGTCGTCGTCTTGCCCGCGCCATTGCCGCCCAGAAGCGCGGTGATGCCGCCCTTCGGCACCGAAAGGCTGACGCCCTTCAGCACGAGAATGACGTGATTGTAGATCACCTCGATATTGTTGACCTCGAGCAGCGTCTCGGTCTGGCCAGCGTCGAGCATGGCGTCCTCCGTAGGGGTGGGCGTGGGGATCCCCGGCCCGAAGGCCGGGGAGATCGGATCAGTTGCAGCGTTCGGTGATGCCGGCTTCCTTGGCATAGGCCGCGGAATCCTCGGCGATCAGCGGATCGAGCACGTCCTTGTCGGGCATGATCCAGTCCGAAGCCGGGCTCCATTTCTTCGCCGCGGCATCCCATTGCAGGATCATCGCCGCACCGGAGCCACCGTGATCGGCACAGGTCGCGTGGATCTCCTGCGCGAAGTTCGGCAGGCCAAGCTCGCCCAGACGCGCCTCGGTCAGATTGAGGTTCTCGAAGCCGTTGCGCACCTCGTCGGGCGTCACCGCCGCATGGCCGGCCATCGCCTGCGCCTCGCGGATCGCCTCGGCGATGATCATCGCCGCATACATGCCGCGCGAGTAAAGCACCGAGCCCATCTGATCGCCCGCGCCCGCCGCCTTGCCGGCGTCGATCACGTATTTCTTCATGTCGGCATAGATCGGGTAATCCGAACCGACGCCGTGGAAGGTGATCGCCTTGTAGCCGTTCGCGCCATCGCCCGCGGGGCCGACGTCATTCTCCGAGCCCGACCACCAGATGCCGACGAAATGATCCATCGGGAAACGGATGTTCACCGCCTCCTGGATCGCGACCTGGTTCATCACGCCCCAGCCATACATCAGCACGTAATCGGGCTTGTCGCGGCGGATCTGCAGCCATTGCGACTTCTGCTCCTGCCCGGGCGGATCGACCGGCAGCAGGCTCAGCGTGAAGCCATGCTTCTTCGCCAGCTCCTCGAGCGTGCGGATCGGCTCCTTGCCATAGGCGGAGTTGTGATAGACCAGGGCGATCTTCTTGCCGTTCAGATCGCCGCCGTTCTGGTCGAGCATGTATTTGATCGCGACCGAGGCGCCGTCCCAGTAGTTCGCCGGGTAGTTGAAGACCCATTCGAACACCTTGCCATTCGCCGCCGAGGTGCGGCCATAGCCCGGGGTGTAGAGGACGTGGTGATCCGCCGACACTTTCGGGATCAGCTGATAGGTGATGCCGGTCGAAAGCGGGTTATAGGCGAGCGCCGCCTGCCCCTTGGTGCTCTCGTAGCATTCGACGCCCTTCTCGGTGTTATAGGCGGTCTCGCATTGCGGCACGGCGATCTTCTCGCCACCGATGCCGCCATCGCGCTCGTTCAGCAGCGTGAAGTAATCCTGGAACCCGTCCGAATAGGGGATGCCGTTCGCGGCATAGGAGCCGGTGCGGTAGCTCAGATCCGGCACCGTCAGATCGGCGAGCGCCGGGGCGGCGGAGGCGACGAGCGCCGCGACCGCAAGGAATGCAAAGGTCTTCTTCATACGTATTTCCTCCCAGAACGTATTTCGATCGCGGTGCCGGCCCCTCAATGCGGGAAGGGCCAGAGCCGCAGCTTTTCCTTGGTGATCCGCCAGATCTGCGCGAGGCCATGCGGCTCGACGATCAGGAAGACGATGATGAGCGCGCCGACGATCATCAGCTCGATATGCGCGGCGACATCGGTGGGCCAGTTCAGCCCGCCCACCAGCAGGTTCTTGAGCAGCACCGGCAGCAGCACGAGGAAGGCCGCCCCCGCGAAGGAGCCAAAGATCGAACCGAGCCCGCCGATGATGACCATGAAGAGCACGAGGAAGCTCTTGTTGATGCCGAAGGCCTCACCCACTTCCGCCGCGCCGAGATAGACGGAGAAAAGCAGCGCCCCGGCGATGCCGATGAAGAAGGAGCTGACCGCAAAGGCCGTGACCTTGGCCGTGAGCGGGTTCACCCCGATGATCTCGGCGGCGATGTCCATGTCGCGGATCGCCATCCATTTGCGCCCCACGGTGCCCCGCGTCAGGTTGCGCGCCAGCAGCGCGACGATCGTCAGCATGATCAGGCAGAACATGTATTTCGCAGTGGCCGAGGTCTGCGCGCCGGTGACGAAGACGCCGAAGATCGTGCGCTCGGGCGCGGTGATCTGACCCGAGGCCGAGTAGTTGTAGAACCACGGCACCTTGTTGAAGATCCAGACGAGGAAGAACTGCGCGGCAAGCGTCGCCACCGCCAGATAGAACCCCTTGATCCGCAACGAGGGCAGACCGAAGAGCACGCCGACCACCGCGGTGATCCCGCCCGCAAGCAGGACGTGGATGAAGATCGAGACCTCGGGGAAGGCGGTCATCAGCTTGTAGACGGCATAGGCGCCCACCGCCATGAACCCGCCGGTGCCGAGGCTGACCTGCCCGGCATAGCCCACGAGGATGTTCAGCCCGATCGCCGCGATCGCGTAGATCAGGAAGGGCACGAAGACCGCGCTCGCCCAGTAATCGTCGATGAAAAGCGGGATCACCCCATAGGCGATCGCCAGGATCGCATAAAAGCCCAGCCGGTCGACCCGGATCGGGAAGGTCTGGCTGTCCTCCCGGTAGCTCGTCTTGAAATCGCCTGCCTCGCGGTAGAACATCAGCCCTTCCCCCCAAAGATGCGGGGGAAGGTGCTGCCTGCCCCCCTCAGCAGCCGCGCCGGATCCGCAGCCAGGACATCAGCCCGGCGCCCGCTCCGGCGGCCGCGAGCAACATGTTGATCGTGCGCATCGCGTCCGGCTCGTCCGGCGGTGCGGCGAGCGCGATCCAGCCGAAGGCGAGCGCGGCGCCCAGCCCGATGGTGAAGATGGTGGCACAGGTCTTTTTCGTCATCGCAAAGAGGCCTCCCAACCCCCTGCGCGACCCCGAGAACGGGTCGCGCCAGCAACCCTTCCCTCCGACCGGGGCCTCCCAACCCCTGCGCGGTCAGATCTGCGACAGGATGTCGCAGCCCCGCCTTTCGATCAACCCGAATTCGTCGCTGCATCTGCATCGCTCACACCCGCTCGATGATGCGTTCGCCGAAGAGACCTTGCGGACGGAACACGAGGAAGAGGAGCGCGAGCACATAGGCGAACCAGTTCTCGGTCGCGCCGCCGATCATCGGGCCGACGTAGAACTCGAAGAGCTTCTCGCCCATGCCGATGATGAGACCGCCGACGATCGCCCCGGGGATCGAGGTGAAGCCGCCGAGCATCAGCACCGGCAATGCCTTGAGCGCGATCAGCGAAAGCGAGAACTGCACCCCCGATTTCGAGCCCCACATGATCCCGGCGACGAGCGCGACGAAGCCCGCGATCGACCAGACGAGGATCCAGATGAAGCGCAGCGAGATCCCGACCGAAAGCGCCGCCTGATGGTCGTCGGCGACGGCGCGCAGCGCGCGGCCCTGTTTCGAATACTGGCTGAAGAGGGTGAGCGCGGCGACCAGCGCCACGGCGACGATGGCGGCGACGATGTCGAGATTGTCGATGAAGAAACCATAGCCGAGCATACGATCGGTCACGCTTTCGATCGTGTCGTTGATCCCCTGCGGCAGGCCGACGTCGAGCTTCTTGATATCGGCGCCCCACATCACGTCGCCGAGCCCCTCGAGGAAATAGGCCAGACCGATCGTCGCCATGAAGAGGATGATCGGCGCCTGGTTCACCAGATGCTTGAGCACCAGCTTCTCGATCACGATCGCAAGCAGCACCATCACCCCCATCGTCAGCACGATGGCGACGAGTGCGGGCAACTCCCAACCGAAGGTCTCGAGATGGCCGCCGGTGACGGCGTTGATGAGATGGGCGAAGGGCACCTGCCCCTTCTGGATGCCGACGAGGGTGAGCGCGGCGAAAAGCGCAAGCACGCCCTGGGCATAGTTGAACACGCCCGAGGACTTGTAGATCAGCACGAAGCCCAGCGCGACGAGCGCATACATGACCCCGGTCATCAGGCCGTTCAGACCGGCCTCCATCGCGTAAAGCAGAGTGTCAGGCATGGCGCGGCCCCCCGAAATTGCGTTGCTCAGTCATGGGCCACCCCCAGATAGGCGTCGATCACGTCCTGATTGTTGCGGACCTCCTCGGGCGGGCCGTCGCCGATCTTGCGGCCGTAATCCATCACTACCACGCGGTCGGACAGATCCATCACCACGCCCATGTCGTGTTCGATCAGCACAATGGTGGTGCCGAATTCGTCGTTCACGTCGAGGATGAAGCGGCACATGTCCTCTTTCTCCTCGACGTTCATGCCGGCCATCGGCTCGTCGAGAAGCAGGATCTTCGGCTCCGCGGCCAGCGCCCGGGCGAGTTCGACGCGCTTCTTCAGACCATAGGGCAGACGCCCGACAGGCGTTTTCCGAATATCCTGAATTTCGAGAAAGTCGATGATCTTCTCGACCTTCTCGCGATGCGCATCCTCTTCGGCCGCGGCACCGCCCCACCACATCGCCTGGCTCAGCAGCCCCGATTTCATCAGCGTGAGCCGCCCGGTCATGATGTTGTCGAGCACCGACATGCCGTCGAAAAGCGCGATGTTCTGGAAGGTGCGCGCGATGCCGAGGCGGGCGACCTGATAGGGTTTCATCGGCCCGCGCTGATAGCCCTTGAACCACACGCCCCCTTCGGTCGGCGTGTAGAAGCCCGAGATCACGTTCAGCATCGAGCTTTTGCCCGCGCCGTTCGGCCCGATGATCGCGCGGATCTCGCCGTCGCGGATATCGAAGGAGATATCCTTGATCGCGGTGACGCCGCCGAATTTCAGGGTGATGTTGCGCAGCTCCATCAGCACGCCGCCGATCTTGCGGCCGTCCGCGGTGGTGTAGCCTTCGGTCATGTCCTTCATTCCGCAGCCTCCCGGTGCAGATGCGCCTCGGGCGCGACGGTGGCATCCTCGAGCCGCAGCGTGGCCTTGATCGCGCCCTTGCGGCCGTCCTCGTAGGTCACCTCGGTCTCGGTGTAGATCTCGCTCCGCCCGTCATAGAGCGCGGCAATCAGATCGGCGTATTTCGTCTCGACGACATTGCGGCGCACCTTGCGGGTGCGGGTCATCTCGCCGTCGTCGGCGTCGAGTTCCTTGTGCAGGATCAGGAAGCGGTGGATCTGGCAGCCCGAAAGCATCGGATCTTGCGCCACCGAGGCATTCACCGCGTCGATATGGCTGCGGATCATCTCGTAGACCTTCGGATGACCGGCGAGTTCCTGATAGCTCGCATAGGCGATGTTGTTGCGCTCCGCCCAGTTGCCGACCGCGGTGAGGTCGATGTTGATGAAGGCGGTGCAGCGATCCCGGCCCGCGCCAAAGACCACGGCTTCAAGGATGTTGGGGTAGAACTTCAGCTTGTTTTCGACGTATTTGGGCGCAAAAAGCCGGCCATCGGCCATCTTGCCCACGTCCTTGGCGCGGTCGATGATCCGCAGGTGCCCCGAGCCTTCCTCGAAGAAACCCGCATCCCCCGTGGCCACCCAGCCCTCGCCATCCTTGGTCGAGGCGGTGCTCTCCGGGTTCTTGAAATACTCGACGAAAGTGCCGGGCGAGCGATAGAACACCTCGCCATTCTCGGCGATCTTCACCTCGACGCCGGGGGAGGGCACGCCGACCGTGTCGGAGCGGACCTCGCCATCGGGCTGCTGGGTGATGAAGACCGAGGCCTCCGTCTGGCCGTAAAGCTGCTTCAGGTTGATGCCCAAAGAGCGATAGAAATCGAAGATCTCCGGCCCGATCGCCTCGCCCGCGGTATAGCCCACGCGGATGCGGGAAAAGCCGAGCGTGTTCTTCAGCGGCCCGAAGATGAAAAGCCCGCCGAGCGCATAGCGCAGCCGCGCGATCGCCCCCACCGGCTTGCCGTCAAGCACCCGCGGCCCGACGCGCCGCGCGAGCGCCATGTAATGATCGAAGAGCCATTTCTTCACGCGCCCCGCATCTTCCATGCGGATCATCACCTGCGTCAGCTGCCCCTCGAACACCCGCGGCGGCGCAAAGAAATAGGTCGGCCCGATCTCGCGCAGATCGCTCATCATCGTCGCGGCGTTTTCCGGGCAGTTCACGGTGAAACCCGCCCAATAGGCCTGCCCGACCGAGAAGATGAAATCGCCGACCCAGGCCATCGGCAGATAGGCGAGCACTTCCTCGTGCCGCGTGAGTCCGTCAAAGGCGCAGGAGTTCTTCGCCGTCTCGATGATGTTGCGGTTCGAAAGCACCACGCCCTTCGGCTTGCCGGTGGTGCCCGAGGTGTAAAGCATCACGCAGGTGCTGTCGTAGGTCAGCTCGGCGATGCGGGCGTCGAGCTCGTGTTCATAGCGGTAATGCCCCGCCTTGCCCTCGGCCACGACATCGGCGAGCGCATTCATCCGGGAATGGTCATATTTCCGCATGCCGCGCTTGTCGGTGTACATCACATGCTGGATGTGGTGGATCCGGTCCTCGACCTCGACGACCTTGTCGACCTGCTCCTGATCGCCGCAAACGACGAAGCGCGCGCCGCAATGGTCGAGCACATAGGCCATCTCCTCGGCGACGGCATCCTGGTAAAGCGGCACCGGCACCGCGCCGCACATCTGCACCGCGACCATCGCCCAATAGTGCATCGGACGGTTGCGGCCGATGATCGCGACGTGATCGCCGCGTTCGATGCCGAGGCTCAGGAAGCCCATCGCCATCGCGCGGATCTCGGCCTCGGCCTCCGCCCAGGTCCAGCTTTGCCAGATCCCGAATTCCTTTTCCCGATAGGCCGGGAACCCGCCAAAACGCGCCACGTTCCGCGCAAGCAGCGCGGGAATCGAATGCGCGGACGGCTCTGCCGCAATCGCGTCAGCCATGTATCCTCCCTCGCGCCCTTCCCCGGCGCCCTCGCCGCGGGGCTCCTCTTCCGCCGCGACAGGGGTCACCCTCGCGGTCAAAGTTTTCCTGACTTTTTCTCAATCCTTACGAATTCTTTCCGCGGCATCTGCGTGCTTTGCGGGCGCCCCCGCGAATGCTAGCGATGGGGCGGGAGGACCGGATGAATTCAGAGGAAACGCATGCGCGGCTCACGCAGGCCGGGCTCAACCTGATCGGGCAGGCGCTGTCGATCTTCGACAGCGATCTGCGGCTCGCGGTCTCGAACCGGCAATATCAGATCATGTTCGACCTGCCCGATGCGCTCACCCGCCCGGGCACCTCCTTCGACGACACGATCCGCTATCTCGTCACCCGCGGCGAATATGGCGAGGTCACCGATATCGAGGCCGCCGTGCGCTTCCGCGTCGAGCAGGCCCGCGCCTTCGAGCCGCATTACATGGAGCGGCTGCGCGCCAACGGCCGCACCGTCGCCGTCGAGGGCGCGCCGCTCGCGCAGGGCGGCTGGATCACCGTCTACACCGACATCACCTCGATCAAGGAGCAGGAGGCGCTGCTCCGCGCCCGTTCGGAGGAGCTGTCGAGCCAGGTTCTCGACCATGCCGAGCGGCTGGCCGCGGCGAACCGGGCGCTGGCCGCGACCAATGCCGCGCTTGAGGAAACGCAATACGAGCTGATCCGCACCGAGGCGCGCACGCGGCAGGTGACCGAGATGATGCCCGCCCATATCGCGCATATGGACGAGGCTTTCGTCTACACTTTCTCGAACCGCAAGGTGACGGCGGTGATGCCCGGCTCGCTCGAGGATCCGGTCGGGCGACGCGCGGAAGACGTTCTCGGCGCGGAAACCTTCGCGCGGATCCAGCCGGGGTTCGAGCGCGCCCTCGCCGGCGAGGCGAATGTGATCGAGATCACCCATGCCCCCTCCGGCCGGCGCATCCGCATCGCGCTCACCCCCGACCGCGAGGGCACGGGCCCGGTGCGCGGCGTCTATATCCTCTCGACCGACGTCACGCATGAAACGCAGACGCGCGCCGCGCTCGCGCAATCGGCGAAACGCGAACTGGCGGCGCAGCTGACCTCGGGCCTCGCGCATGATTTCGCCAATCTGCTCACCATCATCCTCGGGTTGCAGGGGCGGCTTGCGCGGCTCGAGGGGCTGCCGCGCGAGGCCCGCGAAATCGCGCGTTCGACGCTGTCGGCGGCGCGGCGCGGGGGCACGCTGCTCGACCGGATCGCCGCGATCTCGGGCAAGCGCGAGCTGCGCCCGCAGGCGGTGAACCTGCCCGCGCTGATTGCCGATCTCGCGCAGATGGCGGCGCCGACGCTCGGCGAGGCCGTCTTCGTGCTGAACGAGGTGGAGGATCTGGCGCAGCCGATCCTGCTCGACCCCGGGCCGTTGCAGGACAGCCTGCTGAACCTCCTGCTCAACGCGCGCGACGCGATGGGCAAGGCCGGCGGGCTGATCGAGATCACCGCCCATCCGGTGCGCGACACCTGGATCGAGATCTCGGTGCGCGACAGCGGCCCGGGCTTTTCGGCCGAGGCGCTCTCGCATGCGCTCGATCCGTTTTTCACCACGAAGGGCAGCGGCGGCTCGGGGCTTGGCCTCAGCATGGTCTACGATCAGACGAAGCTCGCCGGCGGCACCGTTCGGATCGAGAACCGCCCCGGGGGCGGCGCCTGCGTCACCCTGCGCCTGCCGCTGCGCCCGGCGAACGATGCGCTCACCCCGATGCTCGTGCTGCTCGTCGAGGATGACGACGACATCCGCGCCAATGTGCGCGAGATGCTGCGCGAGATCGGGCATACCGTGATCGAGGCCGCCACCGTCGCCGAGGCGGAGGCGCTCGCCGCATTGCCCGAGATCGGCATGGTGCTTTCCGACATCCAGCTTCCCGGCGGAGCGACGGGCGTCGACCTTGCCCGCCGTCTTGGCGGGCGGCTGCCGATCGCGCTGATGACCTCGCTGCCGCCGGGGGCCGGGCTGCGCGCCGAGGCGCCCTGCCCCGTTCTGCAAAAACCCTTCGTCGCGGCCGAGCTTGCCGCCATGATCGCCGGAGTCCGCCAATGAACGCCCCCGCCCCCCATGTCGCCATTCTCGACGACGAACCCGAGATCCGCCGCATGCTCTGCGACACGCTCGAGGAGGCGGGCTTTCGCACCACCTGCTACGCGCGCGCGACGGAATTCGAGGCCGGGCTGAAACGCGCCCAGCCCGATGTCTGCCTCGTCGATCTCGGCCTGCCCGACCGCGACGGGCTGGCATTGGTGCATCGGCTGGCCCTCGAATCCGGCGCCACGATCATCATCATCTCCGGCCGCGCCCAGGTGCAGGACCGGATCACCGGGCTCGAACTGGGCGCCGACGATTACATCATCAAGCCCTTCGATCCGAGCGAGGTGGTCGCCCGCATCCGCGCCCGCTTGCGCAAGCCGCGCGCCGATGCAGCGCCTGCCGCGCAGATCGCCCATTTCGCGGGCTGGCGCGCGCAGTTCGATCGTTATCTCCTCGTCGATGCCGAGGGGGTGGAGACCACCTTCTCCCATGCCGAGGGGGAGGTGCTGCGGCTCTTCCTCGAAAGCCCGAACCGGCTGATCTCGCGCGCGCAGATGCAGGAGGCGCTCGGCGGTGCGGCGGGCGAAAGTTTCGACCGCGCGATGGATGTGCGGATCTCGCGGCTGCGCACGAAACTTGGCGAAGATCCGAAAAATCCCCGCCTGATCAAGACGATCTACGGCGCGGGCTACATCTTCCTCGGCGAGGTGCGCTGGGAATGATTTCGCTGGCGCTCGGCCGCGGCATCTGATTCCTTCGCGCAAAACGACGGAAGGCACTGCCATGCTGACCCTGCTTCTGCACCGCGAGCGGAAACGCTCCTTCTATCGCGTCGAGGTCAGCTATAACCTCTTCGCGGAATATACCGTGATGCGTGAATGGGGCGCGCAGGGTCGCGCCCATGGCCAGCGCGTGAACTGGTTTTCGAACTTGCGCGAAGCGGTGCAGGCGGCGGATCATTGGCGCGGACGCGCGCTCACGCGCGGCTATCATCTGACCGAAAAGCACGCCGCGCGGGGCTGAGGGGGCGACATGGCACAGATCCACTGGTGCGGCACGGGGCTGAGCTCGGGGCCGGGGCTGCGGCGGCTGATCGACGCCGGCCGTGCCGTCACGATCTGGACGATCGAGCGCGCGCAGGCCGAGGCGATCCTCGCCGGCCGCCACGCGCATGTCGCCGATTACAGCGCCGAGGCGCTCGATGCGACGCTGCGCCCGGGCGATGTCGTGGTCTCGATGCTGCCGCCCGACCTGCACGCCACGGTCGCCCGCATCGCGCTGCGGCGGGGCGCGCATTTCGCCTGTTCCTCCTATCTCTCGCCCGAGCTGCGCGCGCTCGACCCGGTGGCGCGCAAGGCGGGCGTGGCGCTCGTGGGCGAGGTCGGCCTCGATCCGGGCATCGACCATCTGATGGCGCATGATCTGATTGCCGAGTATCGCGCGAGCGGCACGGTCGCGCCCGGCAATACGCTTTCCTTCACCAGCTATTGCGGCGGCATCCCCGCGCAGCCGAACGCCTTTCGCTACAAGTTCTCCTGGTCGCCGCTCGGCGTGCTGCGCGCGCTGAAATCGCCCTCGCATTCGATCCGGCATTTCTCCGAGCTGCGGGTGCAGCGCCCCTGGCGTGCCGTCAGCCGCTACGACATGCCGCTGCCGCAGCCCGAAACCTTCGAGGTCTATCCGAACCGCGACAGCCTGCCCTTCATCGCCGAATATCGCCTCGATCCCGAATGGCGGATCGAGGATTTCGTGCGCGGCACGATCCGGCTTCTGGGCTGGGCCGAGGCCTGGCAGCCGGTGTTCGACGCGCTCGAGGACGAGAGCGAGGGGGCCGAGCGCCGCCTCGCCCAGCTTGCCGAAAAGCTCTGGCGCGAGAATTCCTATGCGCCGGGCGAACCCGACCGCGTCGTGCTGGCGGTGACGCTGCAGGCGAAACGCGACGGGCGCGCGGTGTTCCACCGCTCCTGGCTGCTCGACGCAACGGGCGATGCGCGGGGGTCCGCAATGGCGCGGCTCGTCTCCGGCACGCTCTCGCTCGCGGTGGAGGCGATCCTCGCGCATGACGTCCCCGCCGGGGTGCATGCCGCGCCGCATGATCCCAAGCTCGTCAAGGGATGGCTCGCCGCGCTCGAGACGCAGGCGCAATATCTGGCGAAGGTGGATCACCTGCGCTGAGGCCGGAGGGGGGCGCCGCCCCCCGGCTTCGCCTCCCCCCGAGGTATTTTCGGCAAGATGAAGCCGATGCTCTTTCAGCTTGCCCGAAATACCTCGGGGTGAATTCGGCGTCAGCCGAAGAGGGGCAGCGCCCCTTTCCTCAGAACGGGCAGGGCGCGGTGAAGGTCATGTGAGCCCCGCCATCGGGGTGGCGCAGCCGCAGACTTTCGGCGTGCAGCATCAGCCGCGGATAGTCCCGCGCCTTCCCCTCGGCATAAAGCGGATCGCCAAGGATCGGATGGCCGAGGCTTTGCATATGCACGCGCAGCTGATGGCTCCGTCCGGTGTGGGGCATCAGCCGCACCCGTGTGGTGCCGTCGAGATCATGGCGCAGCACCTTCCAGTCGGTCTGCGCCGGGCGGCCGCGCTCATGGTTCACATGCTGGCGCGGCCGGTTCGGCCAGTCGACGCAAAGCGGCAGATCGACCCGCCCCTCGGCGGGCTCCAGATGCCCCCAGAGCCGCGCGATGTAATGCTTCTTCGTCTGCCGGTTCTCGAATTGCAGACCCAGATGGCGCTGCGCATGGGGCGTCAGCGCGAAGACCATCACCCCCGAAGTATCGGTATCGAGCCGATGCACCAGAAGCACCGTCGGATAGGCGCCCTTCAGTCGCTCGATCAGGCAATCGGCCTTCTCCGGCCCCTTGCCGGGGACGGAGAGCAGCCCGGCCTGCTTGTCGACGACGAGGATCTCGTGATCAGCATGCAGGATCCGCGGCGGATCGCTCGGAGGCGTATAGCTGTAATCGCTCATGCGCGGGGCATGGCGCGCGGGCGGCGCGCCGTCAAGTCAGTCGATCGCGAGGCGCAGCGCGAGCCCGCCGAAAAGCACCGCCGCGACGCGATTGAGCAGACCCATCCGCTTCGCCAGCCGCCCGCCAAGCCAACCCGCCGTCGCGCCATAGCCCATGGTGACGAGCGTGCCGAAGAAGAAGGTCATCGCGCCGAGGATCAGGATCTGCTGCCAGACCGGGCCGATCGCGGGATCGGTGAATTGCGGCAGATAGGCGAGCATGAAGAGCATCACCTTCGGGTTCAGCACATTGGTGATGACGCCGCGCCGGAAGGCCGCGCCCGGGCGGATCGCGCCCTGATCGGCGTCGATACGCACCGGCGGCGCGCGCCAGCTGCGCACCGCGATCCAGAGGAGATACCCCGCCCCCGCCCAGCGCACGACATCGAGCGTACCGGGATGCGCCGCGACCAGCGCGCCGAGGCCGAAGGCCGTCGCCAGCACATGGACGATGCCGCCGACACCCACGCCAAGCCCCGCTGCCGCCCCGGCCTTCGGCCCGCCCTGAATGCCGCTTGCCGTGGCGAAGAGCACATCGGCCCCGGGCGTGAAGTTCAGCACGAGCGAGCCGGCAAGAAAGCCGAGCAGCGTCGCCGGGGGAAAGGCGAGAAGCGTATCCCAGATCAATCGAGATCTCCGAAGGTGGTGGCGAGGATCGCCTCGAGCGCGCTGGCGTCCTCTTGCGTGAAGGCGTCTTCCTGATCGCTGTCGATGTCAAGCACGCCGATCAGCCGCTCGCCCCGCGCGAAGACCGGGATCACCAGTTCCGAACGGGTCGAGGAAGCGCAGGCGATATGGCCGGGGAAGGCCTCGACATCGGGGACGAGCTGCGTTGCCCGCTCGCGCGCGGCGGCCCCGCAGACGCCGCGCGCGAAGGGGATCGTCAGGCAGCCATGGCCGCCCTGATAGGGCCCGATCTTGAGCAGATCGGGCGCCACCACGCGATAAAACCCTGTCCAGTCAAAGCGATCATCGGCGTGATGGATCTCGCAGGCGAGCGTCGCCATCAGCGCGACGGCATCCGTCTCGCCCTCCGCCAGCGCCGCGATTCGCGCAGCGAGATCGGCGTAATCGACCCTCATGGCAACTCGATCGCGATGGCCGTGCCCTCGCCGCCACCGATGCAGATCGCCGCGATGCCGCGCTTCAGCCCCCGCGCCTCGAGCGCATGGAGCAGAGTCACGATGATCCGCGCGCCCGAGGCCCCGATCGGATGGCCCAGCGCACAGGCGCCACCATTCACGTTGACCTTTTCATGCGGGATGCCGAGGCGGCGCATGAAGGCCATCGGCACCACGGCAAAGGCCTCGTTCACCTCCCAGAGATCGACGTCCTCGACCGTCCAGCCAAGTTTGGCCATCAGCGTCTCGGCCGCCGGCACCGGCGCGGTCGGGAAATCGGCCGGCGCCTGCGCATGGCTCGCATGGCCAAGGATGCGCGCGCGAACCGGCAGCCCCTCGGCAACGGCGAACCCTTCGGAAGCGATCACCAGCGCCGCGGCCCCGTCCGAGATCGAGGAGGAATTGGCCGCCGTCACCGTGCCGTCACGGCGAAAGGCGGGCTTCAGCGTCGGGATCTTCTCGGGCCGGGCATTGCCGGGCTGCTCGTCGCGCGCGACCTCGACCTCACCGCCCTTCACCGGCACGGGGACCGGAACGATCTCCGCATCGAAGCCGCCTGAGACCTGCGCCTCGAGCGCACGCGAAAGCGAGATCAGAGCGTATTCGTCCTGCGCCTCGCGCGAAAACCGGAAGGCCTCGGCACATTCCTCGGCGAAAGTGCCCATCAGCCGGCCGCGATCATAGGCGTCCTCGAGCCCGTCGAGGAACATGTGGTCGATCACCTCGCCATGGCCGAGCCGCGCCCCGCCGCGCATCTTCGGCAGCAGATAGGGGGCGTTGGTCATGCTTTCCATGCCGCCCGCCACGATCGGCCCGGCGGATCCCGCGCGGATCTGGTCGCTCGCGGCCATCACCGCCTTCATCCCCGAACCGCACATCTTGTTGAGCGTCGTCGCCGGGACCGATTCGGGTAGCCCCGCGGCAAAGCCCGCCTGACGTGCCGGAGCCTGCCCCTGACCCGCCGGCAGCACGCATCCCATCAAAAGTTCCTCGACCTGCGCCGGTGCCACGCCGGACCGCGCAAGCGCCGCCGCGATCGCCGCACCGCCCAGAACCGGGGCTGCAAGCGCAGAAAACGCCCCCTGCATGCCCCCCATCGGGGTGCGCGCAGCCCCCAGGATCACCACCTCTTCCATTTGTTCCTCCCCAGGAATCTGTCCCGCGGATACCGATTGGTAAGTATTCGCGTCTAGCTTGAGACAAACTTCTGGAGGCCGGAGTGGCAAGATGAATCTTTACGCCGAAGCCCGCGGTGGAGCGCTCGTTGTCCATGTCGACGAGGAACGTCTCGATGCCGCGATTGCGATCCGCTTCAAGGATCTGATGCGCGAGGTGACGGCGCAACCGTCGACGCGCGTCGTGCTGGATCTTTCCGAGGTCGAATTCCTCGACAGTTCCGGCCTCGGCGCCGTGGTGGCGGTGATGAAGTCGCTCGCCCCCGGGCGGCGGCTCGAACTCGCGGGGCTGCGGCCCAATGTCGAAAAGGTTTTCCGGCTGACACGGATGGATTCGGTGTTCCGGATCCACGCCGGCGTCGAGGAGGCACTTGTCGAGGGCATCAGAAATGCTGGCTAACCGTCCGGAGCGCGCAGGGGCGCACCGGGCCGGGGGCTCGGACCGCCCGGATACGAAGATCTTTCACCACTCCTTCGAGGCCGATCCGCTCGCGGTGCGCACCGCATTGCGGGCGGCACTCGCGCGGTTCATGCGGCAGATGACGCGGGAGGAGGCGGGAACGCTGGAGCTCGTTCTGGCCGAGGTTCTCAACAATATCGTCGAGCACAGTTACGCCGGCGGGGCCGCCGGCACGATCACGCTGTCGATGGTGCGCGACCGGCGCGGGCTGAGCTGTTCGGTCAGCGACGACGGGGTCGAGCTGCCCGACGAATGCCTGTTTCCGCTCGGGGCGGAGGAGGCGCGGCCCCGGCCCGATGCGCTGCCCGAAGGGGGATTCGGCTGGTTCCTGATCCGCGACCTGGTCGAGGATCTCGGCTACAACCGGGAAAACGGGCGCAACCTGCTCGCCTTCCGCCTGCCGCTGCAACCGCTCGACACCGCGGCCTGAAGACGCGCGAGGTGCAGGCAAGCGAGATTTCACGCGGACAGGGCGACGCGACGCTGCCGCTTGCGTTCAGTTGAGCTGGAATTGCAGCGGATAGCGACCGTCTTCGAAATCCCCGAAGAGATCGGTCAGGTCCGGGTGTTCCACCGGCTCGCCGGTATCGTCCTCGACGAGGTTCTGCTCGGAGACATAGGCGACGTAGTAGTTGTTATCGTTCTCGGCGAGCAGGTGGTAGAAGGGCTGATCCTTCGCCGGCCTGCTCTCTTCCGGGATCGCCTCGTACCATGCCTCGGTATTGGAGAAGATCGCATCGACGTCGAAAACGACGCCCCGGAAAGGATGCTTCCGGTGCCTCACGATCTGACCGATATGATACTTCGCTATCGTCGTATGCATATTGTCCCCCATCCAAGGTTACTAATCCCTCAACGTCGCACCTGTCCACAACGGAGCCCGAGAATCGGGGAAACAATCTGTGGACTCTCGCCCAACAGTTCGGCGCCGGATCGCCCGTGATCGCGGCGCTGCGTCGCTTTATCGTTTTCCCCGGGGCAATTTTCGCCTAAAATGCCGGAAAACAAAGCCGATCGGGCAGAGCAGTCATGAACAAGTTCCTGAAGCTGGCGATCCTGCTGATGGTCGCCTCCTGTGGTGGCGGCAGTTCGCAGGCCCCGCGCAACCTCGATAACGCCTGCCTTCTCGCCCGCGAGAAGCCGGCCTATTACAATGCGATGCGCAGAACCGAGGCGCGCTGGGGCATTCCGATCAACGTCCAGATGGCGACGATCCACCAGGAAAGCAAATTCGTCGGCAATGCGAAGACGCCGTTCCGTTTCGCGCTTGGCGTGATCCCGCTCGGGCGGCAAAGCTCGGCCTATGGCTATAGCCAGGCGCTCGATTCCACCTGGGACGACTACCGCAAGGACACCCGGCGCTACGGCGCGAAGCGCAACCGGATCCAGGACGCGACCGATTTCATGGGCTGGTACATGGACGGGTCCGCGAAGAAGCTCGGCATCTCGAAATACGACGCGCGCAGCCAGTATCTCGCCTATCACGAGGGGCGCTCGGGTTTTGCGAACGGGTCGCACAATTCGAAGGGCTGGCTGCTCGCGGTGGCCGACCGGGTCCAGTCGCGCGCCGACATGTATCAGCAGCAGCTGCGCGCCTGCGGCAAGTGATCACTTCCGCGCGGCGATCTCGGCATTGATGCTGAAGAGCCGCGCGCCGAGGTCACCGCCCGTCTTCAGATCCCCGAGGATCACCGTCGTCTTCGCGCCGCTGTCGTCGGTGATCACCCATTGCCGCAGCTCGACCGGGCTGTCGGAAAACACCATCCGGATCGTGCCGTACTCCGGATGCTCCGGATCCTGCGCGACGACGGTCGTCGTCTTGCCGTCGCTCGTGTGCCCCACCACCATCTTCGCGCGGCCAAGATCGACCTTCTCGGCGAGGATCAGGCTGAGCGGCGTGCGCGCGAGCGGATATTGCTCGGCCGGCTGGTTCGACTTCGGATCGAAGATCGCCACCTGCCCGCCCGAGGCCATCACCAGCGTCTTGTCGGAGCTGTATTCGAACCGCGCCCGGCCGGGGCGCTTGATATAGACCTTGCCGGTCGAGATCGAGCCATCGGCGTTCACCTGGGTGAAATCGGCCTGCGCCGTCTGCAACCCGTTGAGATAGGCCGAGATCTGGTTCAGCGGGATCTTCTCGGCAAAGGCCGGAACGGCCAGGGCGAGGGCGAAGACGGGGGCGAGGGCAAGGCGAAGCAGTTTCATGCCCCGAATGTAGTCGAACGCCGCAAAAGAAAAAGCCCCGCGCGATCACGTCGCACGGGGCTCCGTTCACTTTCGTGCCGAGTTATTGTTCGGGCACGAGGATCTCGCGCTTGCCGACGTGGTTCGCGGCGCTCACGACGCCCTGATCCTCCATCTGCTCGACGAGGCGGGCGGCCTTGTTGTAGCCGATGCCAAGCTTGCGCTGGATATAGGAGGTCGAGCATTTGCGATCCTTGATCACGATCGCGACCGCGGTGTCGTAAAGCGCGTTTTCCACATCGTCGCTGCCCGAGCCGAGGCCGAGAACCTGGTCGATGTCGCTCGCCACTTCCTCATCGGGCCCGTCGACCACGCCCGACATATATTCCGGCGGCCCGAAGCTCTTGAGATGGTTGACGATTTCCTCGACTTCCTCGTCGGAAACGAAGGGCCCGTGAATACGGGTGATGCGCGAGCCGGCACCCATGTAGAGCATGTCGCCCATGCCCAGAAGCTGCTCCGCCCCCTGTTCGCCCAGAATGGTGCGGCTGTCGATCTTTGACGTCACCTGGAACGAGATCCGGGTCGGGAAGTTCGCCTTGATCGTGCCGGTGATGACGTCGACCGAGGGGCGCTGCGTCGCCATGATCAGGTGGATGCCCGAGGCGCGCGCCATCTGCGCGAGGCGCTGGATGCAGGCCTCGATCTCCTTGCCGGCGACCATCATCAGGTCGGCCATCTCGTCGACGATGACGACGATATAGGGGAAGGGCTGCGGCTGGAATTCCTCGGTCTCGAAGATCGGCTCGCCGGTCTCCTCGTCGAAGCCGGTCTGCACCGTGCGCTTGAACATCTCGCCGCGGTCCATCGCCTCGCGGACGCGGCCGTTGTAGCCCTCGATGTTGCGCACGCCCATCTTCGACATGCGGCGATAGCGCTCCTCCATCTCGCCCACGACCCATTTCAGCGCGACGACGGCCTTCTTCGGGTCGGTCACCACCGGGGAGAGCAGATGCGGAATGCCGTCGTAGACGCTGAGTTCGAGCATCTTCGGGTCGATCATGATCAGCCGGCATTCGTCCGGCGACAGCTTGTAAAGCAGCGACAGGATCATCGTGTTGATCGCCACCGACTTGCCCGAGCCGGTGGTCCCGGCGATCAGCAGGTGGGGCATCTTCGCGAGGTTGGCGATCACCGGCTCACCGCCGATGTCCTTGCCGAGCGCGAGCGGCAGCCGCATGTTGCTGTCGCCGAAATCGCGCGCCGCGAGGATCTCGCGCAGCACGACCTTCTCGCGATGGGCATTGGGCAGTTCGATGCCGATCACCGAGCGCCCCGGCACGGTCGAGACGCGCGCCGAAAGCGCCGACATCGAGCGCGCGATGTCGTCGGCCAGCCCGATCACGCGCGAGGCCTTCAGACCCGGCGCGGGTTCGAGCTCGTACATCGTGACCACGGGGCCGGGGCGGACCGAAACGATCTCCCCCTTCACACCGTAATCGTCGAGCACGTTTTCCAGCATCCGCGCGTTTTCCTCAAGCGCCTCGTCCGAAAGACTGTGGCGCTGGATCGTGGTCGGATTGGTCAGCAGGTTAAGCGGCGGCGGCTCGTAGGCGGGATGTTCCGGCGCTTCGAAGCTGAGCCGCGGCTGCGCCTCGGCGATCGCCTGTTTCGAAGGGGCGACCGGCTTGCGCACCGGCGCGACGACGCGGCGCTCGGGCGCGGGCGGGATCACCTGACGATCGAGCGTGATGCGCGGCGCCGAAACCGGGATCGCGGGGATCTCGTCATCGAGTTCGCTGAAAGCGTTGCGGTCGAAATCGCTCTCGGCGAAATCCTCGCCGATCTCCGGCATCGCGATCTCGAAAGGCTCAAAAGCCGGGGCCGCGGCTTCCTCGGCGGCGTAGCTCTGCGCCTGCCAGTCGGGTTCCGGCGCCCAGGTTTCCTCTGCCATGACCTCCGGCGCGGCGGGGGCCCTCAGCACCGGCTCCGGCGCGGCGGGCGCCGCGGGGGCGGCGAAGCCGGGCATGAACCGCGGGCGCGCTTGCAGCGGCGGCTCGGAGCGCAGCGCCGGTTGCGGCGCGGGCGCCACCGGCGGTTTCGGCCCGCGCGCGAGGCGCGAGGCAACCGCCGCCAGCACCGAGGCGGGCGCCGCCGGAGCCGGGGGCGCCACCGGGGCGGGGGCCATCGCCGGCTCGGCGCGCAGGGCGACGCCGCGCGGCGCCGGCGGCAGGTCGAAGTCGTCCTCCGGCTCGGCATGGATCATCGGCGCGACGGCGCGGGTCTTCACCGCCTGCGCGATGCGCGCCTTGATCCGATCTTCCGAGGGGGCCTCGGTCACCGGCATCTGCCAGCCGCGCGGGGCCGGCTCGATCAGCTCGGGTTCGGGCGCGTAATCGGCATAATCGGCTTCCGGTTCCGCGCGGCGGATGCGCGAGAACATCGAGGGCCGCTGCGAGACAGGCGCCGGCTGCGCCGCGGGTTGTGCCGCATAGCTCTGCTCCTGCGCCCAGGCCTGCTGCGCCTCCCAGGCCGCGAGATCGGCGGCGCGTTCGGCCGCCGCGGCGCGACGCTGGCGGGCACGTTCGGCCGCGTGATGCGCGGCCTGCACCGAGGCAGAAGCCCCCTTGCCCAGCGCATTCATCATCGCCGCATAGGTGGCGACCGAGCCGAGGATCAGGAAGCGCAGGATCGTCTGCACCTCGACGCGATCGAAGCCGAGCACGAAGCCGCTGATCCCCAGCGTGACGAAGGCCATCACCACGGTGAGCAGCTTGAGCCCGATCGAGCCCGAAACCGGCGAGATGCCCAGCAGCGAACCGGCGATCATGTCGCCGAAATTGCCACCAAGCCCATAGGCCTGGCCCCAGTCGGCGCCCGGCACCAGAAGCGCGGCATAGACGGAGGCGACGGCGATCGCGATCGGCAGGAAGAGCGCACGCGCGGAGGCGCGCTCCTCGCCGCGATGCAGGATGTGGCGCAGGCCCCAGACGACGAGGCCGGCCGGCAGAAGCCAGGCGCCACGCCCGACGATCACGATCAGCGGCGAGGCGATGCCCGCGCCGATCCGGCCAAGCCAGTTCTGCACCGGCGCATCGGAGGCCGCCATCCAGCTCGGATCCTCGGGCGCGTAGGAGGCGAGCATCATCGCCACCAGCACGCCCAGGATCACGAGGCCGAGGCCAAGCAGTTCCTTGCCGCGTCGTTCAAGCACAGCCTGGGTGTTCTGATCCAGAAGCGGGTCACGCTGTCTTGCCTGATAGGATGCCATGCTCAACCGTCCTCACTTGCTCAAACAGTCGCGAAGCTGGATCAGCCCGCGCCGCGTTTCTTCTCTTGGGGCGACCAGGGCCACCCGGATATATTTTCGACCGGGGTTTTCCCCGTTCACTTCCCGCGCGAGATAGGCCCCGGGCAAGACCCGCACCCCGGTCTCGCGCCAAAGCTTCAGCGCCGCCGCCTCGCCATCCTCGACCGGCAGCCAGAGGAAGAAGCCGCCCTCCGGCATGCGGAAGCTGTTCATGCCCGCGAAGATCTCCTCCGCATCGGCGAATTTCTCGGCGTAAAGTGCGCGGTTCGCGATCACATGCGCCTCGTCGCTCCAGGCGCGTTCGGAGACGCGCTGGATCGGCAGCGGCAGCGGCGCCCCGGCATAGGCGCGCAGCTGGCGAATCCGGCGCATGTTCTCCGGCCCCGAGGCGCAGAAACCCGAACGCAGCCCCGGCAGGTTCGACCGCTTCGAAAGCGAATGGAAGATCACCACGCGCTCGGGGCTGAGCCCCAGATCCTGCGCCACCTCCATCGCCCCGGGCGGCGGCGCGAGGCGCCAGAGCTCGGAATAGCATTCGTCCGCAAAGACGTAGAAATCATGTTTCTCCGCCAGTTGCAGAAGCCGCGTGAGATAGTCTCGCGAGGCGACCGCCCCCTGCGGATTGGCCGGCGAGCAAAGATAGGCGATCGCGGTGCGGTCGAGCACCTCAGGGGACAGGCTCGCGTAATCGGGCAGGAAGCCGGTCTCCTCCGTCGCGGGAACGAAGACGGCCTCTGCGCCCACCGTCGCCGCGGCTACGGCATAGACCTGATAGAACGGGTTCGGGATCAGCACGACGGGCTGCTTGCCGGCCTTGCGCTCGGGGCAGAGCGCGACGGCCGCGTTGAACAGCCCCTCGCGCGTGCCATTGAGCGCCATGATCTGATTGGCCGCCGCATCGACACCAAAGCGCCGCTTCAGCCAGCCGGAAATCGCCGCGAGCAGCTCGGGCGTACCCTCGTTCGGCGGGTATTTCGCGAATTCAGGAACATGCGCGGCCAGCACCGGCGCAACGAAATCGGGCATCGGGTGACGCGGCTCGCCGATGGTCATGGCAATGGGCTCACCGCCGGGCTGGTGGTGATCGAGCAGCGCCCGCAAACGCGGAAACGCATATTCGGGCAGGTTCGCAAACCGCTCGGGAGTGTCCATCGGTGCCTCGTCTCCGGGGTCGTTTCGCCCCGTTTGCGACAAACCTACCGAAGCGCGGGCCGCTCGTCCAGAAAAAGCGCGCCTTGCCCGGGCCTTGGCAGCGGGGCTTGTGGCTTTTCAGCCAAGCGCCGCTTCTGCAGCCATGCCAAGACGCAGCAGCGCATCCTCGCCCATCGGCTTGCCCATCAGCGAGAGGCCGCACATCGGCTCGCCCGTCGGCAGGGTCAGCACAGAAAGACCGAAGATATTGCCGATGCGGGTGTTGCGCAGGGCAAGCAGGTTCTCCGCCTCGAAATAGGCGCTGTCGGTGAGCAGCCGCTGCGCATCGGGCGGCAGGATCGGCGCGGTCGGCACCAGCACCGCGTCATAGCCCGCGGTGGCACGCTGCCAGTGCGCGCGGAAGCGGGCGAGATCGTCCCAGGCCTTGACGTAATCGGCGGCCGCGGCCCCCGCCCCGCCACGGAAGCGCTGCAGGATCACCGGATACATCCGCTCCGGCGCCGCCTCGATCACGTCTTTCCAGAGGCCGTAAGCCTCTGGCGCAAAAAGGATGCCCGAAAGCGCCATCGCCGGGGTAACCATCGGCAGCGCACGGCGGTCGATCCTTGCTCCCGCCTGTTCGAGGCGTTTCACCACCGCCTCGAAGCCGCGCACTGGTTCGGTGCGGGCGCCCTCGAAGGGGAGCCCGTCCAGCACCAGAAGCCGCGCGCCGGAAAGCGTCGCGCCGCGCAGATCGGGCGCGCGCCGCCCCTCGAGCGCGGCGAGCAGCAGCGCGCAATCCTCGACCGTGCGGGCAAGCGGCCCGACCGTGTCGAAGCGCTTGCAGAGCGGCACCACCCCGGCGGTCGACACCCTGCCATGTGTCGTTTTCAGCCCGACGATATCGTTCCAGGCCGAAGGGATGCGCACCGAACCGCCGGTATCCGAACCGATCGCCCCCGCAGCCAGACCGAGCTTCACCGAAACCGCCGCGCCCGAGCTCGACCCCCCGGGCGCGAGATGCGGTGTGACCGCATTCGGCGGCGTCGCGGTCATCGGGTTGATGCCGAGCCCGGAAAAGGCGAGCTCGGTCATATGTGTCTTGCCAAGGCAGACGGTGCCGCCGAGCGTTGCCGTGGCCAGCACCGCGGCATCCTCCTCCGGCACGCGGCCCTCGAGCAGGCGCGATCCGGCCTCGGTCACGATCCCGGCGCTGTCGAAGAGATCCTTCCAGCTCAGCGCGACGCCATCGAGCGGCCCGCGCGACAGCCCCGCCCGGGCCCGCGTGCGCGCGGCCATCGCCTCCTCGCGGGCGCGTTCGGGGGTGAGGCGCGCATAGACATCGGGCACAGCCTCCGCCGCTTCGAGATAGGCCTCGACCTGCTCCACCGGATCGAGCCTGCCCGCGGCGATCGCCCGCCCCTGCTCCGCCGCCGACCAAAACCGCGCGTCCATGCCGCCCTCCTGCATTTTGCGCCACGCTAGCGACACGGGCGCGCATGGACAATCCCGATCCGCCGCGCATACTGCGCGCCATGAAACACGATTCAGACGTCCTCGTTGCCGGCGGCGGGCTCAACGGCCCCGCGCTCGCGCTCGCGCTCGCTCAGGCGGGTCTTACCGTCACCGTGGTCGATGCCGCCCCCGAACGGCAGCGCGCCGAGGATGCCTTCGACGGGCGCGCCTATGCGCTCGCCATCGCCTCGCAGAAGCTGCTCGCGGCGATCGGGCTCTGGCCGGCGCTGGCCACACAGGCGCAGCCGATGAACGAGGTGAAGGCCTTCGACGGCCGCCCGGGCGAGGGCGCCGCCCCGTTCTTTTTGCATTTCGACAGCTCCGAGCTCGACCAGCGCCCGGTGGGCTACATGCTCGAAGACCGCTTCCTCTATCGCGCCTTCCTCGACGCGATGCGGGCCGAGCCGCGGATCACGCTGATCCCCGCGACCTCGGTCACCGCGCAGGAGGGGGTGCCCGGAGGCATCGTCGCCACGCTTTCCGACGGGCGGCAGATGACGGTGAAACTCCTCGTCGGCGCCGATGGCCGCCGCTCGGGCGTCGCCGAACGCGCCGGCATCACGCGCGAGGGCTGGGGCTATGGCCAGACCGCGCTCGTCGCCGCGATCGCACATGAGAAACCGCATGACGGCATCGCCTATCAGTTCTTCATGCCGAACGGGCCGCTCGCGATCCTGCCGCTCACCGGCAATCGCTCCTCGATCGTCTGGAGCGAGACCGACGCGAACGCGGAGGTGATCGCCGCGCTCGACGACGAAGATTTCCTCGCGCTGCTGCGGCCGCGTTTCGGCGATTTCCTCGGGCAGATTTCCCTCGCCGGTCCGCGTTTCAGCTATCCGCTGAACCTCACGCTGGCTCGGGCCTATGCCGCGCCGCGCGTCGCGCTGATCGGCGATGCCGCGCATGGCGTGCATCCGATCGCGGGTCAGGGGCTGAACCTCGGGCTGCGCGATGTGGCCGCGCTTGCCGAGGTGGTGGTGGAGGCCGCCCGGCGTGGCGAGGATATCGGCGCGCTGGATGTGCTTACCCGCTATCAGGGCTGGCGGCGGTTCGATTCGACCTCGCTCGCGCTTGGCATGGATACGGTCAACAAGCTGTTTTCGAACGACAATCCGATCCTGCGCGCGGGGCGTGACCTCGGCATGGGGCTGGTGCAGTCGATCGGCCCGCTGCGGCGCGGCTTCATGCGGCAGGCGGCGGGCCTCAGCGGCCCCCTGCCCCGGCTGATGCAGGGGCGCGCGATCTGATCAGTCGAGGCGACGCGCCTCGTCCTCGAGCATGATCGGAATGCCGCCGCGGATCGGAAAGGCAAGCCCCGCCGCCTTCGACACCAGTTCCTGACGCTCGGCGTCGTAAAGCAGCGTGGTCTGCGTCAGCGGGCAGACCAGCGCCTCGAGCATGCGCCGGTCGAACAGGCTGCGTTCCGCTTCGCGGGCGATCGGGGGCAGATCGGCGCTCATTGCTTGCAATCCTTGCAGCGGCCATGAAGGTGGAATTCGAGCAGCGTGACCAGCGTCTCGCGCCGCGTCGTCAGGCAGGGCGCCTCGAGCAGCGCCTGTTTCTCCTCGGTCTCGAGCGGCAGGAGCATCGCGAGCGAATTGATCAGGAGCTCATCCTCGGCATCCTTCAGGCTGTCCCAGTCGGTATCGAGCCCCTGCGCCTGGAAATAGCGCGCGAGCAGATCGAGGAAGGCATCGCGATCGAATGCCGCATCATGCTCCGCCGGCCCCAGATCGCGCGGGAAATCGGCCCAGGAGACCGCGGCGCGGATATAGGGGCAGAACCCCTCCTCTTCATGCCCGAACCGGAAGCGCGAGATCCCCGAAAGGGTGATCATGTAGCGCCCGTCCTCGGTTTCCGAAAACCCCGTGAGCCGCCCGGCGCAGCCGATCGCGGAGAGCGTGGGCGCCCCCTCGCGGGTCTTGCAGGGCTGGATCATGCCGATCAGCCGATGCCGCGTCTTCAGGCAATCCTCGATCATCTGAAGGTAACGCGGCTCGAAGATATGGAGCGGCAGGCGCCCCCGGGGCAGCAAAAGCGCCCCGGGCAGCGGGAACAGCGGGATCTGTTCGGGAAGATCGCAGGCCTTGATCATCATGCGCCTCAGCTAGCGCGCCGATCCGATCCGGCAATCCGCTCAGGCGAAGATCATCGAGGAAAGCCGGCGGCGCCCCTTCACAGCGATGGGATCGGTCGGCTTGAGCGCGTCGAAGATGGTGAAGAGCTGGGTCTTCGCCGCACCCTCGTTCCACTCGCGATCGCGGCGGAAAAGTTCGAGCAGCTGATCGACCGCCTCCTCGACCTGACCGCCGGCATGGAGCGCGGTGGCATAGTCGAACCGCGCCTGATGATCGGCGGGATCGGCCTCGACCTTTGCCTTGAGCCCGTCGAGCGGACCGGCCTTCGCCGCCTGTTTCGCAAGCGCGATCTGCGCGCGCGCGGCCTCGACCGGGGCAGCCGTGGCGATCTTCGCGGGCACCGCGGCAAGGAACTGCTCCGCTTGTTCGAGATTGCCGAGCGCCAGATGCGCGCGGATCAGCCCGCCATAGGCCTCGGCATTCTCGGCATCCTCGCCGAGGATCGCGGCGAAGGTTTCGGCGGCATCGACCGCGGCGCCTTCGGCGAGCATTTCCTCGGCTGCCTTCACCGCATCGGCAAGACCTCCGTCACCGGCGAGTGCGGTGAGCTTCTCGACGAATTTCTTGATCTCCGATCCTGGCAGCGCGCCCTGGAACCCGTCGACCGGCTGACCCTGCCAGAAGGCATAGACGGTGGGGATCGACTGCACGCGCATCTGCCCGGCGATCATCTGGTTCTCGTCGACATTGACCTTGGCCATCACGACCTTGCCCTTGGCGGCAGTCACCTCGGCCTCGAGCGCCGGGCCGAGCTGGCGGCAGGGGCCGCACCAGGGCGCCCAGAAATCGACGATCACCGGAACGGTCATCGACTTGTCGACGACCTCGGCCATGAAGTTCGCCTCGGTGACGTCCTTCACGAATTCGGAATGGGTGGTTTTCGCTTCGCTGCCGATCATGGCTGTCACTCCCAAATCTGTTGCCCCCTATATGCGCGCGGGCAGGCCGCTCGCCAAGGGGCGGATCGTCTCAGAGGTCGAAAGTCGCGAAGACCGGCGCGTGGTCGGAGGGCTGCTCCCAGCCCCGCGCGGCGCGCAGCACGCGGCTGCCATGCGCGGCGTTCGAAATGTCGGGCGTCGCCCAGACATGATCAAGCCGCCGCCCCTTATCCGCCGCATCCCAGTCAGCCGCGCGATAGGACCACCAGGAATAAAGCCGCCCCTCGGGGATGTCCTGCCGGGTGACGTCGACCCAGCCGCCCGCGTCCTGCGTCGCGCCGAGGTGCTCGACCTCGATCGGCGTGTGGCTGACGATCTTCAGGAGGCTCTTGTGGTTCCAGACGTCATCCTCGCGCGGCGCGATGTTGAGATCGCCCACGAGGATCGCCTTCTCCGGCCGGTTGGCAAAGAAATCGTCGCGCATATGGGTGAGGAAATCGAGCTTCTGCCCGAATTTCTCGTTCTGCTCCCGGTCGGGGATGTCGCCCCCCGCCGGAACGTAGAAATTGTGGATGGTGACGCCGTTTTCCAGCCGCCCGGCGATGTGGCGCGCATGGCCGAGGCCCGCGTAATCCTCCGCCGCGACCTCCTCGATCGGCAGTTTCGAGAGGATCGCGACGCCATTGTACCCCTTCTGCCCGCGCGCCACCATGTGGCGATAGCCCAGCGCATCGAAGGCCTCGCGCGGGATCTTCTCGACCGGGCTCTTGCATTCCTGCAGGCAGAGCACATCGGGCGCCTCCTCCTGCATCAGCTTTGCGACCAGCGCCTCGCGCAGGCGGACCGAGTTGATGTTCCATGTGGCGAGGGTGAAGGTCATCGGCGTCTCCTTTGGGGCCGCGATACTGGCGCGGACGGCACGAAAGGGCAAGCGCCCCGCCCCCTGCCCGCCGCGGAATGAGTATTTTTGCCAAGAAAATACAGCTGCTTTTTCTTGGTTCAAATACTCATCCGAGGTCGCAACCAGTGACTGGCCGGGCTTACTCCGACCAGCCGCCGATCGACTTCACGTCGCAGAATTCCTCGATGCCCCAGCGCCCGCCCTCGCGCGCGCGGCCAGAGGATTTCACACCACCGAAGGGCGCGCCGGCACCACGGCTCTTGCCATTGGCGACGACCATGCCCGCATCGAGCTTGCGCAGCAGCCGGTTGGTGCGCGCCGGATCCTGCGTCTGCAGGTAGTTGGTCAGGCCATAGGGCGTGTCATTGGCAAGCGCGACGGCCTCTTCCTCGCTGTCGAAGGGCATGATCGAGAGCACGGGGCCGAAGATCTCCTCGCGCACGATCGTCATCTCCGGCGTGCAATCGGCAAAGATCGTCGGGCGCACGTAATAGCCCTTGTTCAGCCCCTCGGGGCGGCCAAGCCCGCCGGCGATCAGCCGCGCGCCTTCCTTGATGCCGCTTTCGATCAGGCCCTGGATCTTGTCGAATTGCGACTGGTTGATCACCGGGCCGATGTGGCGGCCTTCCTCGCGCGGGTTGCCGACGCGGGTTTCCGCGGCAGTCTGCGCCGCGATCTCGAGCGCAGTCTCGTAATAGCTGCGTTCGACCAACATCCGGCTCGGCGCGTTGCAGGACTGGCCCGAGTTCTCGAACAGGTGGCGCACGCCGCGTTTCACCGCCTTCTCGTCGCAATCGGCGAAGACGAGGTTGGCGCCCTTGCCGCCAAGCTCCAGCACGACGCGCTTGAGCGTTTCGGCCGCCGCGATGGAGATCGCCTTGCCGGCGCGGGTCGAACCGGTGAAGGAGATCATCTGGATGTCGGGATGGGTCGAGAGCTGCGAACCGACCCCCATGCCGTCGCCGTTCACGAGGTTGAAGACACCCGCGGGAACGCCCGCGTCATGGATCATCTCGGCGAAGAGCAGCGAGGAGAGCGGCGCCTCTTCCGAGGGCTTCAGCACCATGGTGCAGCCCGCGATCAGCGCCGGGATCACCTTCAGCGTGACCTGGTTCATCGGCCAGTTCCAGGGCGTGATGAGACCCACGACGCCGATCGGCTCATAGGCGATCATCGCGCCGGGGGTGCCGTCGCCGAGCGGGTGGATCCACTGGAAATCCTTCGCCGCCTTGATGAAATTCTCGATATGCCAGGTGCCGGCCCCCGCCTGCTCGCTGCGCGCAAGGTCGATCGGCGCGCCCATCTCGAGGCTCATCGCCTGCGCCATTTCCTCATAGCGCGCCTGGTAATTCGCCAGGATCCGCTCGACGCAGGCGATCCGCTCCTCGGGGGCGGTCGCGGCCCAGGCGGGGCCTGCGGCCTTCGCCGCCGCCACCGCGGCCTCGGTATCGGCGGCATCGCCGAGCGAGATCACCGCGCAGGGCTCCTCGGTCGCAGGGTCGATCACGGCGTAATCGCGTGCGCGCGCCGGTGCCACCCATTTCCCGTCGATGTAGAAGTCGCGTTTCTCGATCATGGTATCCTCCTGTTCGCGCCAAAATCGCATCCCGCCCCGGCGGCCTCAACCCCCCGCTTTGGCACCCGATCGCGCAGATCGGCGGAGAAATGTGCATGCGAGGGGGGTGAAATCGGCGCGAAGGCATTATATCCGCAGGGGAACATCTGACAGGAGGAAAGCAATGAGCCTGCGCATCAACGACATCGCCCCCGATTTCACCGCCGACACCACCGAGGGCAAGATCAGTTTCCACGACTGGATCGGCGACAGCTACGCGATCCTGTTCTCGCATCCGAAGGATTTCACCCCGGTCTGCACCACCGAATTCGGCGCCGTCGCGCAGCTCGCCGATGAATGGGCGAAGCGCAACACCAAGGTGATGGGCGTCTCCGTCGACACCGTCGAGGAGCACAAGAAATGGAAGGCGGACATCTCCGCCTATGCCGGCGCCCCGGCGACCTTCCCGATCATCGACGACACCTCGCTTGCCGTCTCGAAGCTCTATGACATGCTTCCGGCCGAAGCCTATATGCCCGAGGGCCGCACCGCCGCGAACTCGGCCACGGTGCGCACCGTCTTCATCATCGGCCCGGACAAGAAGATCCGCCTGATGATGATCTACCCGATGTCGGTCGGCCGCAACTTCGCCGAGGTGCTGCGCGCGCTCGACGCGATCCAGGTGACCGACGGCGCCCCCTTCGCCACCCCCGCGAACTGGGTGCCGGGGCAGGACGTGATCGTCGGGCTTTCGGTGAGCACCGAGGACGCGAAGGCGAAATTCGGCGATGTCGACGTGAAGCTGCCCTATCTGCGCTTCGTCAAGAAGCCCGAGTGATCGCAACCGGAAACGGTACGGATGAGAGGGGGCCTTCGGGCCCCCTCATTCATATCCGAAGGCCGCGCAATCCTCGGCATAAAGCGCGCGGACACGGGCGGCCTGCTCGGGCGAGGGCACGAATTTCTTCGCGCGCGAGGCATTGTCGCGCCGGCTGAGCAGCGCGGCCAGATCCTCGCGCCAGGCGCCCGAGGCGCGCAGGACATGTTCCATGTCCTCCGCATAGCGTTCGAGCCGGCCGATATGGTCGTAATCCACTTGGCCCAGCGCGATATTGATGGTCTGCAGCCGGAAATGCGGATCGGTCCAGACCCGGTCGGCGGCAAAGCTCGCCTCGACATAGCTCAGAAAGGCGTCGAACTGATCCGCCTCGGGCGCATCGGGGCGCCAGCCGAAGGCGGGCAGCCGCGGCAGGTGATGCCGAACCCCCGGATTGGTGCGGTCGAGCACGAAATCCTGGAAAGCCGAGACGCAACGCGAGAGCGGATTGCGCACGAAGGTGAACTTGTAGACCGAAGGATCGGCAAGCGCGTCGAGGCCGGCACGCACATGGAGCGGCCCGGCGATCTGATCCTCGGCGCGGTGGATGCGGCCGTCGAAGACCGCGCCGGTGTCATAGGCGTAAAGCAGCTGCGCCGCCGAGGTGCAGCCCGCCTTCGAGTTCTTCACCAGCGCAAGGCGGCGGTCGCGCGTCACCACCACATGGTTCGCCACGACGAGCAGCGCTTCGGGCTCCCCCGCGAGGGTCAGCCGGGCGCGGTAACGCGCGGAGAAAGGCGCGAGCAGGCGCGCTTTCAGGAAATTCGGGCGATGGGCAAGGGCGACCCTGCGGCTCATGTGACCTCCTCAGCCGCGGCGCAGCCAGCCGAGCGCCGCGCGCGCGAGGGTGCTCGCCTGACGGCGCAGGCGCAAGGCGGTGTAACCGCGCGCCCGGTCGAGCTTGCGCCCGGAGCCAGTGCCGATCTCGCTTGCCGCACCGCTCAGGCCGAAAAGCGCCGGCGCGCAGGCAAGGCCGCGGCCGGTGCCGCTCAGCCAGCTCTGCAGGAAGACATCGACCGGCGCGGCGATCCGATGCTCGGCAAGAAAGCGGCGCGCGCCGGCCTGCGACCAGAAAAGCGCGCTGGTGGTGACCGGGAAATACCAGGCGCGACCGAGTGCGCGGCCCGAGGGCAGAGCAGCCTCGGCGCGGAAGAATTTCGACGGCGCACGGCCGAGATTGACGAGATCGAAATCGCGGGTGCCAACAAGGTCGAGCAGCGCGACGAGATCGGCCCCGGTGTCGGGGGCGAGCGCCACGTCATCCTCGAGCACGAGGGCAAAGGGCAGATCGCGCGCGACGATGATCTGCGCACAGGCAACATGGCTGAGGAAGCAGCCGACCTCGCCCGGGCTCAGCCGCCGCCCGATGGTGGCGAGCGCCGCCGCATCATGGGCGCGCAACGCGGCCTCGCCCAGCGCACGGCCTTCGACGGCCGGTACGCGCTCGGGCACGAGGCCGATCTGCGCCAGCGCCGTGGTCGCGGCGCGCAGACGTTCGGGATTGCGATCGAGATTGATCAGAAAACAGGGAGGCTGATGCATCTTTGTCCGCCTCGAAGCGAACCGGCGCCCCGAAGGGCGCCGGAGCTGGCCTCATTCGGCCGAGTCTTCCTTGGCCTTCTCGGGAGCGACTTCAGCGCCGGTCTCCTGATCGACCATCTTCATGCCAAGGCGCACCTTGCCGCGGTCGTCGAAGCCGAGCAGCTTGACCCAGACTTCCTGACCTTCCTTCAGCGCCTCGTTCGGGTGGTTCAGGCGCTTGTTGGCGATCTGGCTGACATGGACGAGCCCGTCACGCTTGCCGAAGAAGTTCACGAAGGCGCCGAAATCGACGAGCTTCACGACCTTGCCGCGGTAGATCTTGCCCTCTTCGGGCTCGGCCACGATCGAATAGATCATGTCATGGGCGCGCTTGATCGCCTCGGCATCGCTCGAGGCGATCTTGATCACGCCGTCGTCGTTGATGTCGACCTTGGCGCCCGAGGTTTCCACGATCTCGCGGATGACCTTGCCGCCCGAACCGATCACTTCGCGGATCTTGTCGGTCGGGATCGTCATCGTCTCGATCTTCGGCGCGTATTCGGAGAAGCCCTGCGGCGCCGAAAGCGCCTTGGCCATCTCGCCGAGGATGTGCATCCGGCCGTCCTTCGCCTGGGCGAGGGCCTGCTCCATGATCGCCGGGGTGATGCCCGCGACCTTGATGTCCATCTGCAGCGAGGTGATGCCGTTCGCCGTGCCCGCGACCTTGAAGTCCATGTCGCCGAGGTGGTCTTCGTCACCGAGGATATCGGTGAGCACCGCCCAGCGGCCGTCGTCCTCGAGGATCAGGCCCATGGCCACACCCGCGACCGGCGCCTTCAGCGGCACGCCCGCATCCATCATCGAGAGCGACGAACCGCAAACGGTGGCCATCGAGGACGAGCCGTTCGATTCGGTGATCTCCGACACGATGCGGATCGTGTAGGGGAAGTCGGTCGCCGCCGGCAGCACCGCCTGCAGCGCGCGCCAGGCAAGCTTGCCGTGGCCGATCTCGCGGCGGCCGGGCGAGCCCACGCGACCCACTTCGCCGACCGAATAGGGCGGGAAGTTGTAGTGCAGCAGGAAGTTCGAGCGGAAGTTGCCGTTCAGCGCGTCGATGATCTGTTCGTCATCGCCGGTGCCGAGCGTGGTGACGACGAGGCCCTGGGTCTCGCCGCGGGTGAAGAGCGCCGAACCATGGGTGCGCGGCAGCAGACCGACTTCCGACACGATCGGACGCACGGTCTTGTTGTCGCGGCCGTCGATGCGGGCGCCGCCATTGATGATGTCGCCGCGCAGGATGCCCGATTCGAGCTTCTTGATCGCCGAACCGAAGTTGATGTCGGCGAGATCTTCCTCGCTCAGACGCGACTTGATCGTGTCGACCGCGGCGGAGATCGCGTTGGTGCGCTCCTGCTTGTCCTTGAGCGCGAAGGCGGCGCGCATCTCGGTCTCGCCGGCGGCTTTCACCTTGGCGTAGAGATCGGCGTAATCCGGCGGCACGAAGTTGAAGGGCTCCTTCGCGGCGGATTCGGCGAGCGAGATGATCAGGTCGATGACCGGCTGCATCTGCTCATGGCCGAACTTGACCGCGCCGAGCATCTCGGCTTCCGAAAGCTCGTAGGCTTCGGATTCGACCATCATCACCGCGTCCTTGGTGCCGGCGATGACGAGATCGAGGCGCTGCTCGGGGTTCTCGCGCAGCTTGGTCATCTCGTCCATCGACGGGTTCAGGAGGTATTCGCCATCCTTGAAGCCCACGCGCGCGGCACCGATCGGGCCCATGAAGGGCACGCCCGAGATCGTCAGCGCGGCCGAGGCGGCGATCATCGCGACGATGTCGGGGTCATTCTCGAGGTCGCACGACAGCACCGTCGCCATCACCAGCACTTCGTGCTTGAAGCCCGGGACGAAGAGCGGACGGCAGGGGCGGTCGATCAGGCGCGAGACCAGCGTTTCCTTCTCGGAGGGACGGGCTTCGCGCTTGAAGAACCCGCCGGGGATCTTGCCGGCGGCGTAGTATTTTTCCTGGTAGTGCACGGTGAGCGGGAAGAAGTCCTGCCCCGGCTTCGGCTCCTTGGCGAAGGTCACGTTGGCCATGACCGAGGTCTCGCCCAGCGTGGCGATGACCGAGCCGTCGGCCTGACGGGCGACCTTGCCGGTTTCGAGCGTGAGCGTCTCGCCGCCCCACTCGATCGATTTTTTCGTAACGTTGAACATTCAGCGTATCCTGTCTGGGAGCACTCCGGACCCTCCGGTCTCCCGTTTGCGTGGCGGCCCCATTGCCGCCGCCCCTATCCTGTGCATGTGCCCGGGGCTGGCCTCACGTCGCAGATGGGTCGGCGCATACAGGAAAACGGGGGTTTTGGGAAGCGGGGAGTTGGAGGGGGGCGATGGCGGGCGCCACGGCCCAAGGGCCCCGCGGCCTCCCTGCACGGTCGTGCTGCTCAGCCCCAGATCGCGGACAGAACGAGATCCGGCGCTTGCCGCGCAAGCGCGCGCCGGTTCCGGGCTTCGGACTACCCCCAAAGCGACGTGCCCCGAAGGGCCCGCCACCTGGCAGAAGATGGGGTCACTTCTGCAGGTCGATCAGGATCTTCACATGCTCGCCCGAGGGCGAGAGAAGCGCGTCGAACCCTTCGGTCACGGCATCGTCGAGGGCGATCTTCTTGGTCACCACCTTCAGCGCCGGCAGCGCACCCGAGGCGATCAGGTCGACGACCTTCGGCCAGTAATGGGTCGGATAGGCCCAGGCCCCGCGCACATCGACGTCCTTGAAGGTGACGTCATGCCAGTGCAGGCGGCTGTCTTTGGTATGCAACCCGACCTGCACGATCACGCCTTGCTTGCGCACCGCCTGCAGCCCGGTGTTCAGCGCCGCCTCGTTGCCCGAGGCCTCGATCACCTTGTCGACGCCGACGCCGCCCTCGGTCTCGGCCCGGATCCGGGCGACGACATCGTCCTTCATCGGGTTCAGCGTGACGACGCCGGGCAGGATGTCACGCGCGAGCGCGAGCCGGGTCTCGTTCACATCCGACAGGAAGATCTTCGTCGCGCCATAGGCCTTCGACGCCAGCATCGCCAGCATGCCGATCGGGCCGGCGCCGGTGACCAGCACGCTGTCGCCCGCGGTCACACCGCCACGCTCGGCCGCATAGACGGCAACCGCGGTCGGCTCGACCAGCGCCGCTTCCTCCCAGCTCATCGAGTCGGGGATCTTGACCGCGTTGTAATCGTTGACGATCGCCGCCTCGGCCATGCCGCCCCATTCCCAGCTCAGACCGACAAGCGCGAGGTCTTCGCTGAGGTGGAACAGGCCACGATCCGCGTAATAGTCGCCCGAGCGCGGCATCACCAGCGGCTGGATCGAGACCCGGTCGCCGACCTTGACGTTGGTGACGCCCTCGCCGACCGCGGTGACCTCGCCCGAGAACTCGTGGCCCAGCACCTGCGGCGCCTGCGCTCCGGTGAAGGGATGCGGCTCGCTCGGCACGAAGATCGGGCCGGCGACATATTCATGCAGGTCGGTGCCGCAGATGCCGACGAACCGGTTCTTCACCGCTACCTGGCCCGGGCCGGGCTTCGGCAGGTCGGCGACCTCCTCGATGCGCAGATCCTTGGCGGCGTGGAAACGAAGGGCTTTCATGGTCTTCTCCTTTCCGCTTGCGCAGTGGCGCACGCGGGGGCGCGGGCATCGGGGAAACGCATCCGGGAAGCAGGCCACCCCTCGCGCCACTTCAGCGCAAGGTCTTGTTGTTCAAGGTCTTTCGACCCTGTCCGAGAGATAGACCTGTGCGGCGTAGTGTCGAGATGGAAGCGCTGTATACCACCGCACACCGGATGTGCAGCGCGGCCCGGAACCGCGGGCAAAAGCAAAACGCCCGCCTCTTGCGAGACGGGCGCTTGCAATCCGGTCAGGACAGGATCAGCGACGCAGGCCGAGACGCGCGATCAGCGCGGCGTAGCGGCTTTCGTCCTTCTTCTTCAGATAGTCGAGGAGCTTGCGGCGCTGGGCCACCATCATCAGAAGGCCACGACGCGAGTGGTTGTCCTTCTTGTGCTCCTTGAAGTGCTCGGTGAGGTTGGCGATGCGCTTCGAAAGCAGCGCGACCTGAACCTCGGGCGAACCGGTGTCACCTTCCTTGGTGGCGTAATCCTTGAGGATCTGGTTCTTGTCTTCAACGGTGATCGACATCGGGGTCTCCTGTGTCAAAGGGTGATGGCGCAAGCCGGGATGTCGTCCAGCAGGGCCCGTGGAGGTCCGCAAAGGCGGATGCGCGCGTATAGGGGAGAATCGCGCGAAAGGGAAGCGTTTTCACGCCCCTTCCGCGCCGCGCTCAGAGATTGGCGAATTCCGCCGGGGTGACGAGAAGCACGTCGGAGGGGCTCAGATCGCCGGCATCCTCGACCTCGGCGAGCCGCGTGCCGTTGAGCGTGATCCAGGCGTTGCCCTCGGTGTCCGAGGGTTCGATCGTCACATGCGGATCGACATCGGTGTCGGGGTCGTAGACCACGGCGATCTGGTCCTGCGTCGCGTCATAGTCGCAGATCGTGGCAGGTTCGGCCGGGTCGATCCATTCGCCCACCGCGAAGAGATCGCCATCCTCACCGCCCGAGGCCCAGTCATCGGTCCCGATCATCAGCGTATCCGCCCCCGCCCCGCCGTTCAGGAAGTCGCCCGTGTCGGTATCAGTCTCACCCGTTTGCGGATCCGGCACAACCCCGACGAGAACGTCATCGCCATTGCCGCCGAAAAGCTCGTCATGGCCGGCACCGCCCACGAGGATGTCGTTGCCGTCATTGCCCTCGAGCGCATCGTCGCCCTCACCGCCATCAAGGCTGTCATCACCGGCGCCACCGATCAGCGAATCCGACCCGTCGCCCCCGGCGAGCGTGTCGTCGCCCATGCCACCGGCGAGCGTATCGTCGCCATCGTCACCCGACAGCGTGTCCTCGCCATCGTCGCCATGCAGGCAATCGTCCCCCTCTCCGCCGAGGAGTTCGTCATCGCCGCTACCGCCCATGACCATGTCGCAGCCGTCGTCGCCCGCCAGCGTGTCATCGCCGTCATAGCCGTTGATCTGGTCGTTGCCGCCGGCACCGTCGATCGTATCCGCCGCCGCACCACCCCAGAGGATGTCGGCGCCCTCGGTCGCATCGGGCGAGGCCGGGTCTTCGGTGTCGTCATCGTTGCCGAGCGAGGTTTCGGTGCCGGTATCATCACCGCTGCTGTCCGGGTCATCGGTGACCGGATCGTCGCCGCTGGCGTCATCCGTGACCGCGCCGCTGTCGGTGACGTCATCCGTGACCGGATCGACGGTCACGTCATCGGTGCCCTCCGTGCCATCGCTGGTCACCGTACCGGTATCGTCGCCCGTATCGCCACTGCCATCCACGCCCGAGCCATCCGCCGAGCCGTCGTCCACAGTGTCGCCGCCGCTGGTGCCGTCACCGATTTCATCAAGCAGATCGCCGGTGCCGCCCGAGGTGCCGTCGTCCTGCGCCAGCTCGTCCTGTGACGTTTCGTCCTCGGCGCTATCGGCATGGTTGTCGTCAGCGACGCCGGGCATCATCCCGACAGCCATTCCGGCCACCAGAAGCCCCAGAAGTCCGGACAAAAAGAACATGATACTACCCCACTCCAACCGCAGGGATCATAGCAGAAAACGCCCTTTGACCCAAAGGGAAAGCGCCCATTTTCCAGCCGCTGCGCCAATTTTCCGCACAAATGGTTAACACCCCGCGCCCGGGACTCAGAGGGTCTCCCAGAGCTCCGGCTGGCGATCGTAGCCGATGTAAAGCGGATGTTTCGGGGCTCCGGCCTTCGTCAACCCCAGATTGTGGAGCTCGCGCCCGCTCTGGCGAAGCAGCCGCTCCACCGCCGCCCCCCGGTCGAGATGTTTACCATGCGCCCCCCAGGCGCAGATGATCCGGTCCTCCGGGCCCGAAGCCCAGTCGAGACTGTCGCGAATCGCCTCGTCATTCCCGGGGCCGACAGGGTCGGGCTGCGCCTGCATCTCCTTCGGATCGGTGGCGCGCCAGGCGAAGATATTGGTCACCCGAAAGGCGCCGAAGCCAAGCGTCCGCGCCCGCCGCTCGCAGCGCTCGACGGTCGGATCGTTCTGCACCTCGGTCGCGGTCGAGGGGTTGAGCATCACGAAAAGCGCGCGCGGGCGCGTCTCGTCCCAGACCCGGGTCAGCAGGTAGCGATAGCGCTCGCAATCGGAATAGACGGCGACCGAGGGGGCATCACCCTTCACATGGGTTCTGGTGATCACGGCTCACCCCGGTTGAAGACGCGGTCGGGATGCACCTCGCCGCCCATGTAGCGGCCGACCGCGATCGCGCGCCCCTCGTGACTGACCCAGACCTCGGTGCCGAAGTCGATGCCGGAGGTCAGCACCTGCCCCGGATTGCCGTGGCCAAGCCGCACCGCGCCCTCGGCCGTCGCGCGCACCTCGGGCAGATCGGCGAGGCCGAGTTCGAGCGGGAAGAGTTTCTCCTCGAGTTCCGGCCGGCGGGCGAGCGCGTCGAGATCCTCGAGGCTGATCCCCTCGGCGGCATGAAACGGGCCGGACCAGAGCCGGCGCAGCCAGAGCACATGACCGAGGCAACCAAGCGCGCGCCCAAGATCGCGCGCGATCGAGCGGACGTAACCGCCCTTGCCGCAGACCATCTCGAGCTCGACCGTGTCCGCGTCGGGGCGCGCCACCATCTCCAGCTTCTCGACCCAGAGCGGGCGCGCGGCGAGGTCGAGCGTCTCGCCCTCGCGCGCGAGGTCATAGGCGCGCTCGCCATCGACCTTCACCGCGGAAAACTGCGGCGGCACCTGCTGGATATTGCCGCGAAAGGCACCGAGCGCCGCCTCGATCTCCTCATCCGAGGGACGCAGGGCCGAGGTCTCGATCACGTCGCCCTCGGCGTCGTCGGTCGTCGTCGCGGCGCCGAAACGCACCTGGAACCGATAGCATTTCAGCGCATCGGTGATATAGGGCACGGTTTTCGTCGCCTCGCCCAAGGCCACCGCCAGAACCCCGGTCGCGGCGGGGTCGAGCGTGCCGGCATGGCCCGCCTTCTTCGCGTCGAGCGCCCAGCGGACCTTGCCCACGACCCCGGTCGAGGTCACCCCCGCCGGCTTGTCGACGACGATCCAGCCGGAAATGTCGCGACCCTTCTTGCGTGCCATGTCGTTCTCCTTCGAAGGCCCGCCTGCTAGCGCGACGGGGCCTGCGGGTCAATCATGCGCGACGAGGCCGACGATCGGCCCCATCGGCAGGCCGAGATCGGCGCGCCCCTCACCCGGCACGATCAGCCGCGAGATCGAGCCGTCGAGATAAAGCGCGTTCGGCGCGCCGAGTTCGTCGCGGAAGAAGCGTGCGAAACGGTGGAAGGTGACCGGCCTGTCGGAGATCACGAACCAGGCGGTAAGCCCATCGGCGGAGACGCCGACACCGTTGCGGATATTGGTGCTGTCGCTGTCGGGCAGGAACTTCGGATGCAGCGCGCCGTCGATCACCAGCATCGGCCCCGATTGCGTGGCGAAGCGGCAGGTGGGGCGCTCGGCGGCGAAGGCGTGGGTCTCGATCACACGGAAGGTGTCGGCGACGCAAAAGACGCCATTCGGTGTGAGGCCGAAATTCCCCGGCCCCTCGGCGGTGACCAGCGGGCGGATCTCGCTGCCGTTCTCGACATAAAGCCCGACCGGGTGGCGGTCGGGCGCATACATGCCGGCATTCATCGCGAAGACCAGCCGCTCGCCCTGCGCGATCTGCGCCTGCAACCGCTCCGGCGTGCCGATCAGCGCCCCGGTGGGATCCTTGAGCCAGAGCCGCAGATCCTCCCCCGCCTTGGCCTCGCAGACGGTAAAGGGCACGCCCTCGAAATCGGTGGTGCGGCAGGGGTCTTCGGCCAGCGCGACGCGCGGCACGATCAGCGCGAGCGCCGCGAAGAGGCTATTCCAGATCGTCTTCGTCTTCATCGTCGTGAGGTGCGATGTCGCGTTGCACCGTCTCGTCCGAGAACATCCGCCGCGTCTCGTCGAGCCGGTCGAAGGTCTCGTCGAGCCGGAACCGCAGGTCGGGCGCATATTTCAGCGTCATCGCCTTGGCGACGTGGTGGCGCAGCTCGCCCGTATGGCGGCGCAGCGCGGCCAGCATCGCCTCGGCCGTCTCCCCGCCGAGCGTGCCGCCGAGCGGCGCGACATAGACGGTCGCGACCTTGAGATCGGGCGAGGGGCGCACCTCGCCCACCGTGATCGAGATCTTGTTGAGATCGGGGTCATGCACCTCGCCACGGATGAGCACATCCGAAAGCGTGCGCCGGATGAGCTCGCCCACGCGGAGCTGCCGTTGCGAGGGGCCATCGCCCGAGGAGAAGCGGTTCTTTGCCATACCCCGCACATAGTGCTTTGCGCGGATGCAGGCAACGGGGCTTTGCCAAGAGGCCCCGCGCGGGCTAAAAGGCGCCCAAACAGAGGAGCGAAAGATGAGCGACTTGCCGGGTATCACGATCACCGGGGTTTCGGGGCGGATGGGGCGGATGCTGGTGCAGACCGTCGCCGCCTCGGGCAAGGCGCGGATCGCCGGCGCGGTCGAGCGTGCAGGCCATGACTGGATCGGCCGCGATCTGGGCGAGGCGCTGGGCGGCGCGCCGATGGGGGTGATCGTCACCGCCGATCCGCTCGAGGCCTTCGCCGTCTCGCAGGCGGTGATCGACTTCACCGCGCCGGTCGCGACGCTCGGTTTTGCCAAGCTCGCGGCACAGGCGCGGGCGGTGCATGTGATCGGCACCACCGGGTTTGAGGCCGAAGAGATCGCCGCGCTCGAACCGGCCTCGCGGCATTCGGTGCAGATCCGCGCGGGGAACATGAGCCTTGGTGTCAACCTGCTCACGCTGCTCACGAAAAAGGTCGCGCAGGCGCTTGATGCCGACTGGGATGTCGAGATCGTCGAGGCGCATCACAACCGCAAGGTCGATGCCCCCTCGGGCACGGCGCTGATGCTGGGCGAGGCCGCGGCCGAGGGGCGTGGCATCTCCCTTTCGGAAAACCGCGAGTCGGGGCGTGACGGCATCACCGGCGCGCGCAAGCACGGCGCGATCGGGTTTTCCTCGATCCGCGGCGGCGACATCGTGGGCGAGCATGACGTGATCTTTGCCGGCATGGGCGAGCGGATCGTGCTGCGCCATGTCGCGACCGATCGCGCGATCTTCGCGCGCGGCGCGCTCAAGGCCGCGCTCTGGGGGCTCGACCAGAAACCCGGGCAATATGACATGATCGACGTGCTCGGGCTGTAACCGCCCGGGCCGCGGCGCGGGGCCTAGCCGCGCACCGCATAATCCCGCGCGCCGAAGATCGCAGAGCCGACGCGCACATGAGTCGCCCCCGCGGCGATCGCCGCCTCGAAATCGGCGCTCATCCCCATCGAGAGCGAAACCAACCCGTTGCGCGCGGCCATCTCGGCCAGCATCGCGAAATGCGGCGCGGCATCCTCGCCCTCGGGCGGAATGCACATCAGCCCGATCACCGGCAGATCCATCCGCCGCGCCTCGGCGACGAATGCGTCGAGATCGGCAGGCAGCACGCCCGCCTTCTGCGGCTCCTCCCCGGTATTCACCTGCACGAAGAGATCGGGGCTTGCCCCGCGCGCCTGCGCGAGGCTTGCGAGCTTCGTCGCGAGCGAGGGGCGATCGAGCGTATGGATCGCCTCGAACAGCTCGACGGCGAGTTTCGCCTTGTTCGTCTGCAAGGGGCCGATCATATGCACCGCGACACCGGGGAAATCCGCGCGCCAGGCGGGCCATTTGCCAGCCGCCTCCTGCACGTAATTCTCGCCGAACAGCCGGTGGCCCGCGCGCAGCACCGCCTCGACCCGCTCGGCCGGCTGCACCTTCGACACCGCGATCAGCTGCACGGAACCGGGGGCACGCCCCGCCGCAGATTCGGCCGCGGCCACACGCCGGGTGATTTCATCAAGTCCCATCGCATCCTCCATCGCCGGCAAAAGATCACGCGAAGGCACAAAAGAAAAGAGCGGGCACAAGGCCCGCTCTTTCCAAGTCATGCTCTGAAAAATCAGAACTTGAACTTCACGCCGAGGTCGGCGGTGACGTTCGAGCCGTCCAGATCCGAGTCCGAGATGCCGCCGGCAACCGAGGCGCCGCCGCCCAGATCGTAGGAAGCACCGAGGCCCCACCAGGTCGCGCCGTCGAGGCCGAGCGCAGTGGTCGCAGCGTCAGTGAACTCGACCTTCTGGACGTAACCCATAACGGTGGTCGCGCCGAAGACCGACGACACGCCGAGGCCATAGGCCTGGTCAACCGGGTTGCCGTCGTCGCCAGCCGCGTAATAGGCCTTGACCGAGGTATTCCCGAAGTTGGCAACACCAGCCAGTTCAACCTGCGACAGCTTGTCGTCACCGAAGAGGGTCGTACCCGTCGGCAGATCAACAACTTCGTAGCCCAGACCAACGGTGTAGTTCTGGAAGGTGTAGGCGGCAGCGATCGCGTATTCCTGCGCGTCGTCAACCGTCGCGCTGTAGGCGTTGTCACCCATCGCCCACTTGCCGTCCGACAGCGACGCGGCAACCGAGAAGGCGCCGGCCGAGTAGGTGTACAGCAGAAGCGGGTTGTTCGGGCCGGTGGTGGCGCCCGAGTCGCCGGTCAGGTAGGGGATGTCGTTTTCGAGCAGGCCCTGGCCGTTCAGGCCAGCGAAGCCAACGTAATCGCCTTCACCAGCGGTCAGATCTTCGTAGCCGACTTCCGGCAGGTCGCCGAACAGGGCTTCCGGAGCCGAAACGGTGTCGCCCATTTCGATCTTGCCGAAGGCGCCCGAGATGTAGACCGAGCCCTCGGAACCGTAGGCAGCGCCGTTGTTCGAGACCGAGTCACCAGCCTGGTCGGCACGGAACGAACCGCCGAACTCGAGGCCGCCATCGGTCTGACCCGAAAGCGTGAACGTCACACGAGCGCGGCTCGAGAAGTTCCAGTCATCACCGTTGTAGACAACGCCCATACGGCCGTCGCCCGAGAGCGACACTTCAGCGGAGGCGAAGCCAGCCGAGAGGACCAGGGCGGTCGTCGCGAAGAGAACCTTTTTCATCGTTTTCCCTCATTTTCTCAAAAGGACCCCCAACTCAGGGGAATCCGAGTTGGGTATGGAGGCTTTTTCCCTCCGCAGACCTCGCAATGCAATGAAAACGACCGGGTATCAGGCAAAGGCATGGCGCCTGGTGCAGTCTTGCCACAGTGCCGAAAGGCGCCCGCCATCCTTTCGCGGGCGCTCACGCGCGCAATCTGCTGTTTCCGTGTCGCCGCAGCCCGCAGACGCACGGCATGGGGAAAAACCTTGTCGCTGCGCAGGCCATCCGCTAGAGACAATTTTGAACCGAAGCTTGGAGCCTGCGGGGGCAGTCAACGAATGAAGTCCAGTCACATTCTTCGCGTGGCATCGGCCCTTGGCCTGAGCCTTGCCCTGGCGGGCTGCGGCGGGATCTCGAGCGGCAAGCTGTTCGGCGGCTCGTCCCGGCAGGTCGCGCAGACCGATGCGAACGGCAAGCCCTACCCGAATGCGGCGGCGCAGTCGCATCTGAGCGGCTACAACCAGAGCATCATGGATGCCAACAATCCCGCGGCGAAGAAGCAATCGTCGGTCTGGGACCTGTTCTCGAACAAGGACGATCCGAATATCACCGTCGAGGTGAACAAGTATCTCTGGAACGCCTCGCTCGAAGTGCTCGATTTCTTGCCGATCCAGTCGGTTGACCCGTTCTCGGGCCTGATCGTCACCGGTTACGGCACCCCGCCCGGCGGTGGGCGCGCCTACAAGGCGACGATCCACATCACCGATCCGGCGCTCGACGCGCGCTCGCTCAAGGTCTCGCTCGAGAGCCGCGGCGGCAGCGTCTCGCCCGACACGGTGCGCGCGGTCGAGGATGCGATCCTGACCCGGGCACGGCAGCTGCGGATCCGCGATTCGGGTCTCTGAGCCGCCCCCTTCCGAAACGATGCGAAATCCCCGCCCGAGCCAGCCTCCGGCGGGGATATTTCGTCACTTTGGACGCTGATCTCTGGACCTCCGGGGCAGCGCCGGTGTAGCAGGGCGCGTCAGATTTCCGCACGAGGGGCCGAGATGTCGCGCTACGAGCCGAGCCAGACCGAGACGAAATGGCAAGACGCCTGGAACGAGGCGCAGGTCTTTGCCGCCAAACGCGATCCGGCCAAGCCGAAATATTATGTGCTCGAGATGTTCCCCTACCCCTCGGGGCGCATCCACATGGGCCATGTGCGCAACTACACGATGGGCGACGTCGTGGCGCGCTACAAGATGAGCTGTGGCTTTTCGGTGCTGCATCCGATGGGCTGGGACGCCTTCGGCATGCCCGCGGAAAACGCGGCGATCGAGCGCGGCGGCCATCCGAAGGACTGGACCTACGGTAATATCGCCGACATGCGCGGGCAGATGAAGCCGCTGGGCCTGTCGATCGACTGGAGCCGCGAATTCGCCACCTGCGACCCGGAATATTACGGCCAGCAGCAGGCGATGTTCATCGACATGCTCGAGGCCGGGCTCGTCTATCGCAAGAATGCGGTGGTGAACTGGGATCCGGTCGACATGACCGTGCTCGCGAATGAGCAGGTGATCGACGGCTGCGGCTGGCGCTCGGGCGCGCCGGTCGAGCGCAAGGAACTCACGCAGTGGTTCTTCAAGATCTCCGATTACGCGGGTGAGCTGCTTGCCGCACTCGACGGGCTGAAGGACTGGCCCGAGAAGGTGCGGCTGATGCAGGCGAACTGGATCGGCAAGTCGCAGGGCCTGCAGTTCCGCTTCGACACGGTGAACGCACCCCAGGGCTTCCCGCAGATCGAATGCTACACCACGCGCCCCGACACGCTGATGGGCGCAAGCTTCGTCGGCATCTCGCCCGACCATCCGCTGGCCAAGGCGCTCGAGGCGAATGACCCGGAGATGGCCGCCTTCATCGCCGAATGCCGCAAGGGCGGCACCACCGAGGAGGCGATCGAGACCGGAGAGAAACTGGGCCGCGACACCGGCATCCGCGTGCGCCATCCGCTCGACCCGGCCTGGGAACTGCCCGTCTGGATCGCGAATTTCATCCTGATGGATTACGGCACCGGCGCGATCTTCGGCTGCCCGGCGCATGATGCGCGCGACTTCGAATTCGCGACGAAATACGAACTGCCGATCCATTCGGTGTTCCGCCCGGTGACGGATGAGACCGCCGCCGCCGACCTGCCGCCGAGCGCGGAATTCGTTCCGCTGAAATCGGAAAAGGTGCGCTATATCCGCGGCTTCGCCGGGGAAGAGGTGCAAACCGGCGAGGAGGGCGTCGCCGCCGCCATCGCCTTTGCCGAGGCGCAGGGCTTCGGTGAGGGCGTCACCAAATACCGGCTGCGCGACTGGGGGCTGAGCCGCCAGCGCTACTGGGGCTGCCCGATTCCGGTGGTGCATTGCGCCGCCTGCGGCGTGGTGCCCGAGCGCAAGGAAAACCTTCCCGTCCGCCTGCCCGACGACGTCACCTTCGACAAGCCGGGCAATCCGCTCGACCGTCACCCGACCTGGCGCGACTGCACCTGCCCGAGCTGCGGGGCGCCTGCGCGGCGCGAGACCGACACGATGGACACGTTCGTCGATTCGTCCTGGTATTACGCGCGCTTCACCGCGCCCCATGCGACCACGCCCACGGTCCCGGAAGAGGCCGAATACTGGATGAACGTCGATCAGTACATCGGCGGCATCGAGCATGCGATTCTGCACCTGCTCTATTCGCGTTTCTTCGCCCGCGCGATGCACAAGACCGGCCACCTCCCCGCGAAGGCGATCGAACCTTTCGACGCGCTCTTCACCCAGGGCATGGTCACGCATGAGATCTACAAGACGACCGACACCAATGGCCGCCCGGTCTATCACCTCCCCGAGGAGGTCGACCGCGAGAGCGCGACGCTGAAGGCGACGGGCGAAAAGCTCGAGATCATCCCCTCGGCCAAGATGTCGAAATCGAAGAAGAACGTCGTCGATCCGATGAACATCATCCGCGATTTCGGCGCCGATACCGCGCGCTTCTTCGTGATGTCGGACAGCCCGCCCGAACGCGACGTGGAATGGACGGCGGCGGGCGCCGAGGCGACGGCGAAATTCCTCGCCCGCGTCTGGCGCATCGCCGAGGAGATCGCCGAGGGTGCCGGTGGCACGGGCGGGGCCGAGGATACGGCCCTGATGAAGGCCGTGCACAAGGCGATCGACGAGATCACCCGCTCGATCGACGGCTTCGCCTTCAACAAGGCGGTGGCGGCGATCTATGGCCTCACCAACACGCTTTCGAAATCGGACGCCTCGAACGCCGCGAAACGTGACGCGATGAAGCTGATGGCGCAGCTGATGGGGCCGATGGTGCCGCATCTGGCCGAGGACATCTGGGCCGTGCTCGGCGGAGAGGGATTCGTCGTCAAGGCGCCCTGGCCGAAGGCCGACCCCGCGCTTCTGGCCGAGGACGAGGTCACGCTGCCCATTCAGATCAACGGCAAGCGGCGTGGCGAAGTGACCGTGCCGAAGGACATGCCCGCGGCAGAGGTTGAAAAGATCGTCCTGGCGGAGGAAGCTGTGGTCAAGGCGCTGAACGGCGCCGCACCGAAAAAGCTCATCGTCGTGCCGGGGCGGATCGTCAATGTGGTCATCTGACCGTCGTAACTTCATCGCGCTGGCGGGGGCCGTGGCCCTTGCCGGCTGTGGCTTCACCCCGGCCTACGGGCCGGCGGGGGGCGGCGCGAAGCTCTTGGGCTCCGTGCAGCCCGACGCCCCGAAGACGCGCGACGATTTCGCGCTGACCCAACAATTGTCCGCCCGCATCGGCCCGGTGCAGGCGCCGCGCTATCGCCTCGCCTATACCGTCACCACCGACCAGCTCGGCCAGGCGATCACGCCGCAGGGCGCCACCACGCGCTATTCGCTGACCGGTTCGGTCGATTACACGCTTTACGGGATCGGCTCCGATGCGGTGCTGCTCGCCGGCAAGGTGAGCTCCTTCACCTCCTGGTCGGCGACCGGCACCGTCGTCGCCTCCGCCGCGGCCGAGGAAGACGCGCATCGCCGCCTGATGCGGATGCTCGCCGATCAGATCGTCACGCGACTGCTCGCGCAGGCGAGCACCCTGCCGCAATGAAGCTCTCGGGCGCTGCGGCGAGCCGCTATTTCGGCAAGCCCGAGGCGGGGCGCACGGGCCTTCTGATCTTCGGTGCCGATGCGATGCGCGTGGCGCTGCGCCGGCAGGAGGTGATCGCCGCGTTGATCGGGCCGCAGGGCGAGGAGGAGATGCGTCTCACCCGGATCCCCGCCGGCGATCTGCGCAAGGATGGCGCGGCGCTGCTTGACGCGGTGAAGGCCGTGGGCTTCTTCCCCGGCCCCCGCGTCGCCTTCGTCGAGGACGCCACCGACACGCTGGCGCCGACGATTAAATCCGCACTGGAGGACTGGCGCGAGGGCGATGCGCAGATCGTCGTCACCGCCGGATCGCTCACCGCGAAATCGGCGCTGCGCAAGCTGTTCGAGGGGCATTCCAACGCCTATGCCATTGGGATCTATGACGATCCGCCCAGCCGCGAGGAGATCGAGGATATCCTCCGCCGCGCCGGTCTGCGCGACATCGCGCCCGAGGCGATGACCGATCTGATGGCCCTTTCGCGTGCGCTCGACCCCGGCGATTTCCGCCAAACGGTCGAGAAGATCGGGCTTTACAAGTATCAGGACACGGCACCCCTCACCCCCGCCGAGGTCGCCGCCTGCGCCCCCTCGACGATCGAGGCGGAGGTCGACGACGTGCTCGCGATCGTGGCCGAGGGGCGCGCGCGCGAGCTTGGCCCCACGATGCGGCGGCTCGAGGGGCAGGGCGTGCTGCCGGTGACGCTCGCGATCATGGCGCTGCGCCATTTCCGCGCGCTGCATTTCGCGGCTTCCGACCCGGGCGGGCCGGCGAACGGGCTGACGCGGATGCGCCCGCCGGTCTTCGGGCCGCGGCGCGATGCGATGCAGCGGCAGGCCTCGGGCTGGGGGATGTATCGGCTGGAGGAGGCGCTGAAGGCGCTGATCGAGGCGGATCTGACGCTGCGCTCGGCCTCGAAAGCGCCGCAGATGGCGGTGATCGAGCGGGTGCTGATGCGGCTTGCGATGATGGCACCGCGATGACCGCATTGGTGATCGGTGGCGGCCCGGCGGGGCTGATGGCGGCCGAGGCGCTCGCACGCGCGGGCCATGCCGTCACGCTTTGCGAGGCGAAACCGACGCTTGCGCGCAAGTTCCTGATGGCCGGCAAATCCGGGCTGAACCTGACGAAGGACGAGCCGCGCGAGCGTTTCCTGGATGCCTATCGCGGCGAGCTGCTGCGCCCCTCGGTCGAGGCCTTCGGCCCCGAGGAGATGATCGCCTTCGCCCGCGGCCTCGGCGTCGAGCTCTTCACCGGCTCGACCGGCCGGGTGTTTCCGGTCGAGATGAAGGCCTCGCCGATGCTGCGCGCCTGGGTGCGGCGCCTCGCCGATCTGGGCGTCGAGATTCGCACGCGCTGGCGCTGGACGGGGTTTTCGGGCGAGGCCTTCGCCTTCGACACGCCCGGCGGGCCGGTCGCGATCACGCCCGAGGTCACCGTTCTGGCGCTGGGCGGCGCAAGCTGGCCGCGGCTTGGCTCCGATGCGGCCTGGGTGCCCTGGCTTGCCGCGCGCGGCGTCGAGATCGCCCCGTTCCGCCCCGCGAACATGGGCTTTCTGATCGACTGGTCGGCGCATATGACCCCGCATCTCGGCCAGCCGGTGAAGGGCTGTGCGCTGATCGCCGGGGATCGCATCTCGCGCGGGGAATTCGTGATTTCCGCGCGCGGGATCGAAGGCGGCGGCATCTATGCGATCGCCGCCGATCTGCGCGAGGGGGCGCCGCTCGCGCTCGACCTCGCGCCCGGTCTCGACCTAGAGGCGCTGGCGCATCGGCTGGCGAAAGCGGGCGCGAAGGAAAGCGCCGCGAACCGGCTGCGCAAGGCGCTGCGGCTCGACCCGGTGAAACTTGCGCTTGCGATGGAATGGGGCCGCCCCCTGCCCGCCGATCCGCATGCCCTGGCCAGGCGGCTCAAGGCGCTGCCGGTGCGCCATGGCGGACCGCGCCCGCTGGCCGAGGCGATCTCGTCGGCCGGCGGCATCACCGCCGCGGCGCTGACGCAAGAGCTCGAGCTGCGCGCCCTACCCGGCGTCTTTGCCGCGGGCGAGATGCTCGACTGGGAGGCGCCGACCGGGGGCTATCTGCTCACCGGCTGTTTCGCGAGCGGTCTCACCGCCGGGCGCGCGGCGGCGGCGCGGCTCGCCCGCTGATCTTGTTCCCCGCACAATCGCCCCGTTGACGGCACCCGCGCGCCGTGGCGAACTGGCCGCTCGCGCCCGGGAGAGGCGCGGGGAGAGACCGATGACCCAGAACCGCCTCATCACCCCCGTCCTCGTCGGTGGTGCGATCATCCTGATGCTGAGCTTCGCCGTGCGCGCCTCCTTCGGCGTGTTCCAGATCCCGATCGCGGCGGAGTTCCACTGGCCACGTTCGGAATTCAGCCTCGCGATCGCGATCCAGAACCTCGCCTGGGGCATCGGGCAGCCGATCTTCGGCGCGCTGGCCGAGCGTTTCGGCGACCGCCGCGCGATCGTCGTGGGGGCGGTGATGTATGCGGCGGGCCTCGTGTTCTCGGCCTTCGCGACCCAGCCTTGGCAGCACGACCTGCTCGAGATTTTCGTCGGTTTCGGCATCGCCGGCACAGGCTTCGGCGTGATCCTCGCCGTGGTCGGCCGCGCCACCTCGGACGAGAACCGCTCGCTCGCGCTTGGCATCGCCACCGCCGCGGGGTCGGCAGGCCAGGTCTTCGGCGCGCCCGTGGCGCAGGTGCTCTTGGGCCATTTCGCCTGGCCGACGGTGTTCATCCTCTTCGCCGCGGTGATCGTGGTGAGCCTTCTCGCCCTGCCGATGCTGCGCAGCGAACCGCGCGCCAGCCGTGCCGAGCTTGAGGAAAGCATGGGCACGGTGCTGCTGCGAGCCTTCCGAGATCCCTCCTACACGCTGATTTTCCTCGGCTTTTTCTCCTGTGGCTATCAGCTTGCCTTCATCACCGCGCATTTCCCGGCGATGGTGACGGAGATGTGCGGCGCAGTGCCGCCCGGCTCGATGCTCGCCGGCCTCGGGATCCAGACGCAATCGGCGCTTGGCGCCGCGGCGATCTCGCTCATCGGGCTCGCGAATATCGTCGGCACGATCTACGCCGGCTGGGCGGGCAAGCGCTGGAGCAAGAAATATCTCCTCGCCGGGATCTATGTCGCGCGCACCATCGCCGCGGCGGTGTTCATCCTGGTGCCGATGACGCCCGCCTCCGTCCTGATCTTCTCGCTGGTGATGGGGGCGCTCTGGCTTGCCACGGTGCCGCTGACCTCGGGGCTCGTCGCCTATATCTACGGGCTGCGCTACATGGGCACGCTTTACGGATTTGTCTTCCTCAGCCATCAGCTCGGCGCCTTCCTCGGCGTCTGGCTGGGGGGCAAGCTTTACGACATCTACGGCAATTACACGATGGTCTGGTGGGTCGGCGTGGGCGTCGGCGCCTTCTCGGCGCTCGTGCATCTGCCGGTGCGCGAGCGCCCGATGCAGGCTCAGCCGGCCTGAAGCAGCGCGGCGAGCCCCGCGCGGTAATCGGGGTAGCGCAGCGTCACGCCCAGTTCGCGCTTGATGCGGTCGTTCCGCACCCGCTTGTTCTCGGCGTAGAAGCTGCGCGCCATCGGGCTCAGATCGGCTTCGTCGAAGGGCACGCCGGGCGGCTCGGGCAGGCCGAGCAGCGCCGCGGCATGGCTCAGCACGTCCTCCGGCGGGGCGGGATCGTCGTCGCAGACATTGTAGATGCGCCCCGGATTCGGCTGCGCGATCGAGGCGGCAAGCACCTGCGCGATATCCTCGACATGGATGCGGGAGAACACCTGCCCGGGCTTGAGGATGCGCCGCGCGCTGCCCTCGCGGACCTTTTCGAACGGGCCGCGCCCGGGGCCGTAGATCCCGGCGAGGCGGAAGATGTGGAGGCGCAGCCCGGGGATCGCCTGCCAGGCCTGCTCGGCGGAGACACGCATCGCGCCGCGCCTCGTCGCCGGGGTGAGCGGCGTGTCCTCATCGACCCAGCCGCCACCGTGATCGCCATAGACGCCCACGGTGGAAAGATAGCCGACCCAGTCGAGATGCGGCGCGGCCTCGGCGATCCGAGTGCCCAGCGCGTTCAGCACCGGATCGCCCGAAGCATCGGGCGCGACCGAGGTCAGAAGATGCGTCGCGCGACCGAAGGGCAGATCGGCGCCCGGCCAGACCAACGCCTCGACCCCGGTCTTTTCCAGTGTCCTCGCCTGCGCGGCATCGCGCGTCGTCGCGATGATCTGCCAGCCCTCGGGCAGGAGCAGCTGCGCGAGGGCCTGCGCGGAATAGCCGTGGCCGATCGACAGCAAAACCTTCATGCGCCGCTCCGGTCGATATGGCCGAGGTCGCGACCCGGCTCGATGATGTCGCGGATGCGGGCCTTGAGCTCCTTCGCCTCGGGGAAACCGCCGTCGCGCTTGCGCTCCCAGACGAGTTCCCCGTTCACCCGCACCTCATAAACGCCGCCATAACCCGGGATCAGCGCCACCTCGCCAAGGCTCTCGCCAAAGGTCTGCAACAGCTCCTGCGCCATCCAGCCGGCGCGCAGCAACCAGTTGCAGCCGGTGCAATAGGTGATCGTGATGCGGGGTTTTTGCGCCTGTTCCATACGCAAGATGTAGCGCGCCCCCCCTGTCACCACAACATCACTTGCAGCGCGGGCAAGCCGGTGGCACCCTGAGCCATGGAACAGCAGAACAGAATGAAATCATGGCCCGAGGCCGCGCCGCGTCTGATCGCCGTCGCTGCGGGCCGGGCGCCGGCCGATCTGGTGATCCGGCAGGGCAAATGGGTCAACGTGCAGTCGCGCGAGGTGCTCGAGGGCTACGACGTCGCCGTGGCCGAAGGGCGTTTCGCCGCCATCGCGCCGGATCTGAGCGGTGCGATCGGCCCCGAAACGCAGGTGATCGAGGCGGCGGGGCGCTACATGATCCCGGGCCTGATCGACGGACATATGCATATCGAAAGCGGCATGCTCACGCCCGCGGAATTCGCCGCCGCGGTCATTCCGCATGGCACCACGACGATGTTCACCGACCCGCACGAAATCGCCAATGTCCTTGGCCTTGCCGGCGTGCGGATGATGCACGACGAGGCATTGATGCAGCCCGTCAACATCTTCACCCAGATGCCGAGCTGCGCCCCCTCGGCGCCGGGGCTGGAGACCACGGGCTACGAGATCTCGGCCGAGGATGTGGCCGAGGCGATGACCTGGCCGGGGATCATCGGGCTCGGCGAGATGATGAACTTCCCGGGCGTGATCAACGGCGATCCGAAGATGCTCGCCGAGATCGCGGCGACGCAAGCCGCCGGCAAGACGGTCGGCGGCCATTACGCGAGCCCGGACAAGGGCGCGCCCTTCCGCGCCTATCTCGCCGGCGGGCCCGCCGACGATCACGAGGGCACGCGCGAGGAGGATGCGATCGCGCGGGTGCGCAATGGCATGCGCTCGATGATGCGGCTGGGCTCGGCGTGGTATGACGTCGAGACGCAGATCACCGCGGTGACCGAAAGGGGTCTCGATCCACGGAATTTCATCCTCTGCACCGATGATTGCCACTCCGGCACGCTGGTGAACGAGGGGCATATGAACCGCGTCTACCGCCATGCGGTGGCCTGCGGCTGCGACCCGCTCATTGCGCTGCAGATGTGCACGGTGAACACGGCGACGCATTTCGGGCTTGAGCGCGAGCTCGGTTCGATCGCGCCCGGGCGGCGCGCCGATCTGATCCTGACCTCCGATCTGACGACGTTGCCGGTCGAGGTGGTGATCGCGCGGGGCAAGGTGGTGGCGGAGGGCGGCACGCTTCTCGCCGACTGCCCGCATTACGACTGGCCCGAGGCGGCGCGGAAGACCGTGAACCTCGGCAAGCGCCTCACCGCGGCGGATTTCGCGATCGCCGCGCCGGAGGGGGCGAATACCGTCACCGCGAAGGTGATCGGCGTCGTCGAGAACCAGGCGCCGACGAAGGCGCTGATCGCCGAGCTCGACGTGGTCGATGGCCTCGCCCAGCCCGACGAGGGCAAGGACATCGCGCAGATCGCGCTGGTCGAGCGCCATCGCGCGACGGGCGGCGTGGTGAACGGCTTCGTCTCGGGCTTCGGTTACAAGGGCAAAATGGCGATCGGCTCCACCGTCGCGCATGACAGCCACCACATGATCGTCGTCGGCACCGACCGCGAAAGCATGGCGGCGGTCGCCAATCGCCTGGGGGAGCTTGGCGGCGGCATCACCGTCTGGAAGGACGGGGCGGAAATCGCCTGCGTGCCGCTGCCGATCGCGGGGCTGATGTCGAATGACCCCGCCGCCGAGGTCGCCGCGCGCGCCAGCCGCATGGTCGAAGCGATGGCGGAGTGCGGCTGCACCCTCAACAACGCCTATATGCAGCATTCGCTGCTCGCCCTCGTCGTGATCCCCGAGATCCGGATCTCCGATCTCGGCCTTGTCGATGTGACGAAATTCGAAATCACGGATCTTTTTGAATGAACGACCCTTTGACGATCCTCACGCCGCATCCTTCCGCGCCCGAGCTTTTCACCGATGCCGCCGCCGCCGTCGCCCGGCTCGAGGAGCTTTATGCCGAGGCGACCGGCTTCCTGCTGACGAAGTTCAATGAGGTGCTGGCCTCGGGCCGGGCGATGGCGCGGTTTCGCGCCTTCTACCCGGAGGTGCGGATCACCGTGACCTCGCATCTCAAGGCCGACAGCCGGCTGAGCTTCGGCCATGTGCCGTTGCCGGGCACCTATGTCGCCACGATCACGCGGCCTGATCTTTTCCGCAACTACCTCACGCAGCAGATCGGCCTTTTGATCCGCAACCATGGCGTGCCGGTGACGATCGGCCCCTCCGCGACACCGATCCCGGTGCATTTCGCGGTCGCCGCCCATCCCGACGTGACCGTGCCGCAGGAGGGGGTGCTCGCCTTCTCGCTGCGCGACGTCTTCGACGTGCCGGATCTGGCCACGATGAACGACGATATCGTCAACGGGCTCGCCGGGCTGAACCCGGATGGCTCGGGGCATCTGGCCCCCTTCACCGCGCAGCGCGTCGACTATTCGCTCGCACGGCTGAGCCATTACACCGCGACCCAGGCCGAGCATTTCCAGAACCACGTTCTCTTCACGAATTACCAGTTCTATGTCGACGAGTTCGAGAAGGTCGCGCGCGAGAAACTGGCCGATCCCGCCTCGGGCTACGAGAGCTTCGTCGCGCCGGGCAATGCCGAGATCACCGCGGCGGACGGCGTGATCCCGCCGCTTTCGAAGCTGCCGCAGATGCCGACCTATCACCTCAAGCGCGCCGACGGGAACGGGGTGACGCTGGTCAATATCGGCGTCGGCCCCTCGAACGCGAAGACGGCGACCGACCATATCGCCGTGCTGCGCCCGCACACCTGGCTGATGGTGGGTCACTGCGCCGGGCTGCGCAATTCGCAATCCTTGGGCGATTTCGTCCTCGCCCATGCCTATCTGCGCGAGGATCACGTGCTCGACGACGATCTGCCGATCTGGGTGCCGATCCCGGCGCTGGCCGAGGTGCAGGTCGCGCTGCAGGAGGCGGTGGCCGAGGTCACCCGGCTCGAGGGATACGAGCTCAAGCGGATCATGCGCACCGGCACCGTGGCGACGATCGACAACCGCAACTGGGAGTTGCGCGATCAGTCCGGCCCGGTGAAGCGGCTGAGCCAGTCGCGCGCCGTCGCGCTCGATATGGAAAGCGCCACGATCGCGGCCAATGGCTTCCGCTTCCGGGTGCCCTACGGCACGCTTCTTTGCGTTTCCGACAAGCCGCTGCATGGCGAGCTGAAGCTGCCCGGCATGGCGACGGAATTCTACCGCACCCAGGTCGCGAACCATCTGCGCATCGGCGTGCTGGCGATGGAAAAGCTGAGCGCGATGCCGCTCGAGCGCATCCATAGCCGCAAGCTGCGCAGCTTCGAGGAGACCGCCTTCCTCTGAACCGGCTTAAAACCGCTTTGGCTGGCGAAAAACTCTTGCCAGTCTGAAAAAAACCGTGTGTTACAGGGCGCACAAACCGTGTGAAGCGGATCGGACCGACCCCGAAAAGGGGCGATTGAGAGGAATGACAATGTCGAAACCGATGACCAAGACCCAGCTCGTGGCAGCGCTCGCGGAAGAGATGGGCTCGGACAAGAAGACCGCTTCGGCCGCGCTCGACGCGATTGCCGCCGTCGTGACCAAGGAAGTCGCCGCGGGTGGCGCCGTGACGCTGCCGGGCATCGGCAAGGTCTCGTGCAAGGCGCGCCCGGAGCGCATGGTCCGCAACCCCGCCACCGGCGAGCAGATGCCCAAACCGGCCGACAAGCAGGTGAAGGTCACCGTCGCCAAGGCGCTGAAGGACAGCGTGAACGTCTGATAGGCACGCCGCCCCTTGCGGGCAGCGTTGCATCCGATAGGGTCGCCCTGCGAACGGCAGGGCGGCCTTTTCTTTGGCCGGGAAAGGGTGTGATGGATCTGCGTGCAATCGGCATGGGGCTGGCTTTTGCCCTGATGTGGTCTTCGGCCTTCACCTCGGCGCGGATGATCGTGGCGGAGGCGCCGCCGCTGATGGCGCTGTCGCTGCGCTTCCTGTTTTCCGGGGTGATCGGGGTCGGCATCGCGCTGGCGCTGGGCCAGAATTTCCGGCTCAACCGCGCGCAATGGCGCGCCACGCTGATCTTCGGCCTGTGCCAGAATGCTCTCTACCTCGGGTTGAATTTCGTCGCGATGCAATGGGTGCAGGCCTCGGTCGCCTCGATCATCGCCTCGACGATGCCGCTGATGGTCGCCTTCCTCGGCTGGGCGGTGTTTCGCGACCGGGTGCGGCCGCTGGGCCTCGCCGGTCTGATCGCCGGCGTGATCGGCGTCGCGATCATCATGGGCGCGCGGCTTTCGGGCGGGGTCGATCCGGTCGGCATGGCGCTGTGCTTCGCCGGGGCGCTGGCGCTCTCGATCGCGACGCTCACCGTGCGCGGCGCCGCCTCGGGCGGCAATGTGATGATGATCGTGGGGCTGCAGATGTTTGTCGGCGCCGCGGCGCTGACCGTGGTTTCCGCCTTCACCGAGGACTGGACCGCGATCCATTTCAGCCCCCGGCTGATCGGCGCCTTCGCCTATACCGTGCTCATCCCCGGCGTGCTGGCGACCTGGATCTGGTTCAAGCTCGTCGGCCGGATCGGCGCGGTGAAGGCCGCGACCTTCCACTTCCTCAACCCGTTCTTCGGCGTGGCGATCGCGGCACTGGTGCTGGGAGAACGTCTCGGCATGCTCGATCTTGCCGGCGTCGCGGTGATCGCGGCGGGCATCCTTGCGGTGCAGCTCTCGAAACAGGCCTAGTCGCGGAAAGCCGCGGCGAAGGGCTCGGGCAGCGCGAAATCGGCAAGCGCGCGGGCCCGCCCCTCGGGCGACATCTTGCGCGCGGTCTTCTGCACGATCTTGAGCAGCGCCTCGGGCGACTGGCTCGGCGCGAAGGGCGCGAAATAGTGGCGCAGGAATGTGAAGCAGATCACATCTTCCAGCGCCTGCGTCTCGGCGTCGCGCTTGATCCCCTCCTTGCGCAGCATGGCGCCGGTATGGGCGATGGTCTCGTCATCATAACCCGCCTCCCGCATCAGCCCCATCACCCGCTCGGCATGGCGCCGCCCCTGCTCGCGGCGCCAGGTCAGATAGCCCTCGCGCCCCTCGGGGTAATCGCTGCGCGGAAGCAGCCAGCGCTCGACATGCTGGCCACGCGCGGCGATCTGCAGCGGCTCGGAGGCGTCGGGGAAGAGCCGCGCGAGTTCCGCCGACATCCGCTGGCCGTAAAGCAGCGCGGCGGGCTGGCTTTCCTCGATCGTCGGATCGGCGGCATTGGCGGCGTCGATGGCGCGCAGGACGCGGGAGAGGGGCGTGGTCATGTCGGGGCTTTCCGTGAAAGGTCAAGGCACTGTGCCATGGATCGCCGCAGGGTTCCATGGCACAAGAGCGCAACCAAGGAGGCATCATGACCGGCTGGTTCGAATTCATCCTCGCGGGGGGCGTGTTCATGGGATCGCATGCGATCCCCTCGCGGCCGCGCCTCAAGGCGGCGCTGATCGCGGCGCTTGGGCGGCGGGGCTATGGCATCGCCTTCGGCCTGCTGTCGACCGCACTGCTGTTCTGGGTGATCTTCGCCGCCGGGCGCGCGCCCTTCGTGCCGCTCTGGGATCAGGCGGGGTGGATGCGCTGGATGGTGAACCTGGTGATGCCCGTCGCGATCGCGCTGGGCACCTTCGGCATCGGCGCCCCCAATCCTTTCGCCTTCGAGGGGCGTGCCACGGGTTTCGAGCCGGCGCATCCCGGCGTCGCGGGCCTCACCCGGCAGCCGCTCCTCTGGGCGCTCGCGCTCTGGTCCGGCGCGCATCTGATCGCGAATGGCGATCTCGCCCATGCGATCCTCTTCGGCACGTTCCTCACCTTTTCCCTCGCGGGGATGCGGGCGATGGAGGCACGTCTGCGGCGCAACATCGGCGCGGCGGAATTCGACCGCCTCGCCGCCCATACCGGGCTTATCCCCTTCGCCGCGCTGCTTGCCGGGCGCTGGCGGCCACGGCGCGGCCCCTCGCTCCTGCGCCTCGGCATCGCGGTCCTCGCCTGGGCCGCGATCTGGCATCTGCATGCGCCGGTGATCGGGGTGACCCCGATCCCGTGACCGCAGGCGCGGCTTCAGCGCAGCGCGTTCAGCAGTTTCTCGGTGACATAGCCATCGGGCGCGACGCCATGGGCGCGCTGCCAGGCCATCACCGCCTCGATCGTGTTCGGGCCGATCTTGCCGTCGGCGCCCTGCGTGTCGTAGCCCGCCGCCGTCAGCCGCTTCTGCACCTCGATCCGCTCCGCCTCGGTCAGCGCGCGCCCGTCGCGCGGCCAGGGGTGGATGAAGGGCCCCTTGCCCTTGAGCCGGTCGCTCAGATGGCCGACGCCGATCACATAGCTGTCGGCGGCGTTGTAGCGCGAGATCGCGGTAAAATTGCCGAAGATCATGATCGCCGGCCCCTGCGCCCCCGCCGGCAGCAGGATCGAGGCGGCGCCATAGTTCGGCACCGTGCCACCCGTCGCCGCGCGCACGCCGAGCGCCGCCCAGTCGGAGGGCGACTTCTTCACCTTCTTGCCGGCAAGCCCGTAGTTGAAGCCCTGCGGCAGCGTGACCTCGACGCCCCAGGGCTGCCCCTTCGACCAGCCCGAGCGCGCGAGATAGGCGGCGGTCGAGGCCAGCGCATCGGCGGGGTTGTCCGACCAGATGTCGCGCTTGCCATCGCCGGTGAAATCGACGGCGTAGAGCAGGTAGGAGGTCGGGATGAACTGGGTATGCCCCATCGCCCCGGCCCATGACCCGGTCATATGCATCGAATCGGTGTCGCCCGATTGGATGATCTTCAGCGCGGCGATGAACTGGCTCGCAAAGAAGCTGCCGCGCCGCCCGTCATAGGCGAGCGTCGCCAGCGCCGGCAGGATCAGCGTGCGGCCCCGGTTGTTGCCGAAATTCGACTCCATCCCCCAGACCGCGACGACGACCTCCTTGTCGACGCCATAGCGCGCCTCGATCTCGCGCAAGAGCGCCGCATGTTCACGCAGCGCCAGCTGCCCGTTCGCAATCCGCGTGTCGGAAACGGCGCTGTCGAGGTAATCCCAGATCGTCTTCGTGAATTCCGCCTGATTGCGGTCGCGCTCGATCACCTTCGGATTGTAGCGCAGCCCGCGCGTGGCGCGATCCCAGGTCGTCTCGCTGATGCCTTCGGACATCGCGCGCGGCTTGAAGGTCGCAAGCCAGCTTTCGAACCCGGCCTGGGTCTGCGGATCCACCGGGGGAATTTCGTCGATCATCTGCGCTCCGGCAGGTTGCTGCGCGTGCCCGGCCGGCCCGCCACAGGCGGCAAGCGCGGAAAAGGCGACGAGGGAAATGACGATGGGTTTCAATGCGCGTTTCATGGACCTGCTCGACTGTTTGCCGTTTCGCAACAGTCTAGCAGGCCCGGGGCCGGGCGCAAACCGGCTTGGCGAAAGCCCGCTCAGGCTTTCTCGTCACCGTAGAAGGGCGACATCTGCGCCACGATCACCGAGTTTTCGTCAAGCGCGCGGCTCATCAGCGCGCGCTCCTCCTCGCCGATCTCGTGGCCCTGCTTCTCGCGCTCGGCGAGCGTGCCGTAGCCGGTGACGTCGAGCGGGGCGAGATCGGCCTGCTTCAGGATCGCCACCGTCTCGCGCACCGCCTCGGCCTCGTCGACGCCGCTCGCATAGCAAAGGAGCCCGGCGCCGGTCGCACCCTTCGGCAGGCCGTCATTCTCATGACGGCCAACCTCGACGAGCAGGGTGAACACCTGCTGCGGGCGCTTTTCTTTCGCGGCCTTTTCGGGCACGGGCTTTTCGGGCGTGTCGCTCATCAGTCGCGCAGCAGCTCGTTGATCGAGGTCTTCGAGCGGGTCTTTTCATCGACGCGCTTCACGATCACCGCGCAGTAGAGGTTGATCCCGTTCTTCGAGGGCATCGAGCCGGCGACCACCACCGAATAGGGCGGCACTTCGCCATACATCACTTCGCCGGTCTCGCGATCGACGATCTTCGTCGACTTGCCGATGAAGACGCCCATACCAAGCACCGAACCCTCGCGCACGATGCAACCCTCGACCACTTCCGAACGCGCACCGATGAAGCAGTTGTCCTCGATGATCGTCGGGCCGGCCTGCATCGGTTCGAGCACGCCGCCGATGCCGACGCCGCCCGAAAGGTGCACATGCTTGCCGATCTGCGCGCAGGAGCCGACCGTCGCCCAGGTGTCGACCATCGTGCCCTCGTCGACATAGGCGCCGAGGTTGACGAAGGAGGGCATCAGCACCACGCCCGGCGCGATATAGGCCGAACGCCGCACGACGCAGTTCGGCACCGCACGGAAGCCGGCATCGCGCCAGTCGTCGGTGCTCCAGCCGCGGAACTTGCTGTCGACCTTGTCCCACCAGGCCGAGCCCTGCGGCCCGCCCGACTGGATCTCCATGTCCTTCAGGCGGAAGCCGAGCAGAACGGCCTTCTTCGCCCACTGGTTCACATGCCAGCTGCCGTCGGCCTGTTTCTCGGCGACGCGGATCTTCCCCTTGTCGAGCGCATCGAGCGTTTCACGGATCGCCTCGCGGGTCGGGCCCTTGGTCTGCGGGGTGATCGTGTCGCGGGTCTCCCACGCAACTTCGATGGCGGCTTCGAGTTGGCTGTTCGGCATGACCGGCTCCTGTCTCGCGGTTTCAGGTGGCTTTTGCAGGTCCCAGCCTATAGTTGGAAGAGCAAGCCGGCGCAATGAGCAGGACCGAAATGACCCACGACCAGCGCAGCCATACTTTCCGCGATTCGATCCAGGACGCACAGGCCGCCGACCGCATCCCCGACACCCCGCAGACCCGCGCCCCCGCCTATCGCCTCGCCTTCACCGACGACGATTTCATGATGCGCTCCGAGCTGCGCCCGGTGCGGCTGCAGCTCGAACTGCTCAAGGCGCAGATGGTGCTCGACGAACGCGGGATCGAGGGCACGGTGGTGATGTTCGGCGGCGCGCGCATCCCCGCGCCGGACCGCAAGGACACGGCCAAGACTCCGGCCTTGGCCGAGCTCTCGCATTACTACGAGGAGGCGCGCCAGTTCGCCGCCGCGGTCACGGCGCGCTCGCTCGAACATTACGGGCGCGATTTCGTCGTCTGCACCGGCGGCGGCCCCGGCGTGATGGAGGCGGGCAACCGTGGCGCGCATGAGGCCGGCGGCCAGTCGATCGGCCTCAACATCCTGCTTCCGCACGAGCAGGCGCCGAACCAGTGGGTAACGCCGGACCTCAGTTTCAATTTTCACTATTTCGCGATCCGCAAGATGCACTTCCTGATGCGGGCGCGGGCGGTGACGGTGTTTCCGGGCGGCTTCGGCACGCTCGACGAGATGTTCGAGGCGCTGACCCTGATCCAGACGCGGCGGATGCGGCGGATCCCCTTCATCCTCTTCGGCGCGGAGTTCTGGAGGAAGGTCGTGAACTGGGAGATGCTGGCCGAGGCGGGAACGATCTCGCCGGCCGATCTCGAACTGATCTCCTTCGTCGAGACCTCCACCGAGGCGCTCGCGATCATCGACGCATGGGATTACGACTGTGAGTGAGACGGGGATTTCGCGCCGGCAGCTGGCGCTGACGCTGATCGCCGGTTTCGCCGCGGTGGCGGTGGCGGGGGTGCTGCTGCGCCCGCTCGTTCCGATCGACGAGACGCGCTATGTCGATGTCGCCTGGGAGATGCGGCTGCGCGGCAGCTGGTTCCTGCCGCTGAAGAATTTCGATCTTTATACCGACAAGCCGCCGCTGCTGTTCTGGCTCATCAACCTCGTCTGGACCGTGACCGGAGGGGTCACCGGTTTCGCCGCGCGCCTCGTCGCGCCGGCCTTTGCGGTGGGGGCACTGCTCGGCACCTGGGCGCTCGGCCGCCGGCTCTGGGATGACGCGACCGGCGCGCTGGCCGCCACCATTCTCGCCGGGATGTCGATCTTCGCGATCTACGGCGGGGCGACGATGTTCGACACGCTCCTCGCCTGCGCGACGCTCGGCGGGATCTGGGCGCTGCTCGACGCCTTCCGCGCGCCGCGATTCGACGCCCGCTCCTGGGCGCTCCTCGGCCTCGCGCTGGGATTCGGCGTGCTGGCGAAAGGGCCGGTGATCCTGTTCCACCTCGGCCCGGTGATCGCGGCCTTTCCGCTCTGGAGCGCGCCGAACCGCCGCCCCGCGGGGCGCGACATCGCCCGTGGCCTCGGCCTCGCGCTGATCGTAGCCCTCGCCATCGTCGCGCTCTGGGTGGTCCCCGCGGCGATCACCGGTGGCGCGGAATATCGCCACATGATCCTCTGGGAGCAGACCGCGGGCCGCACCGTGCAAAGCTTCGCCCATGCGCGGCCCTGGTTCTGGCTGATCGCGACGCTGCCGGCGGTGCTCTTCCCCTGGATCTTCGTGCCCGGGCTCTGGCGCGGCTTCGCCACGCTGCGGCGCGACGATCGCGCGCTGCGCCTCGTGCTGGTGCAGGCGCTCGCCGGGCTTGCCCTCTTCTCGCTGATCTCGGGCAAGCAGATCCATTACCTCATTCCCGAACTGCCCGCCGTGGCGCTGATCTTTGCCCGCGCGCTGATCGGGGACGCGCGCGACATGAGCCGCGACTGGCGCGGTGCCCTGCCCGTGGCGCTGATCACCGCGCTCCTCGGCATCGGCCTGCTTGGCGTTGCGCTCGGCCTCTGGGGCGATGCGAAGACCGCCGCGCTGATCGCCCCCCTGCCCCCGGTCGCGGCTTTCGCGGCGCTCTGCCTGCTGCTTGCCTTCGCCGCGCTGCGCCTGCCGCGTGCGGCGGGGATGGCGACGCTCGGCCTCGGCCTCGTGCTTGGCCTTGCCGGGCTGATCGGCACCACCGCGCTCGAGCCCGCCTATGACAGCGCGCCGATCGCGCATGAGCTCGCCGCGCATGAGGCGCAGGGCATCGCCGTGGTGACCGATCGCTACAATGCGGAATTCGGCTTCGAGGGGCGGCTGACGCAGCCCGTCGATCTGCCCGAACCGGATCAGGCCGCGGGCTGGCTTGCCGCGCATCCGGGCGGGATGCTCGCGGGCGAATGCAAGGCGGTGCCGCTCGATCCGGCGCAGGCGATCAAGGTGTTCTTCTACGGCGCCGACTGGTGCCTGTGGGAAGCCCCGACCAAAACGCCCTGAGCTTTTCCTGGCCCAAATACTCATCCCCGGCCGCCATCGGCGACCGGGCGCGGATCAGAGACCGGCTTCCGAGGCGATCTCGGCGCGCGACTTGCGCGCGCGTTCGGTCGCGGATTTCAGCTGCCCGCAGGCGGCCATGATATCCTCGCCGCGGGGCGTGCGGATCGGGCTCGCGTAGCCCGCCTTGTAGATGATATCGGCGAAGGCCTCGATCCGCTCCCAGTCCGAGCGCTGATAGGGCGCGCCGGGCCATTCGTTGAAGGGGATCAGATTGATCTTCGCCGGGATGCCCGAAATCAGCTTCACCAGCCGCCGCGCGTCCTCGTCACTGTCGTTCACGCCCTTGAGCATGACATATTCAAAGGTGATCCGCTCGCTGTTCGAGAGCCGCGGATAGTCGCGCAGCGTGTTGAGCAGCGTCTCGATGTTCCAGCGCTTGTTGATCGGCACCAGCTTGTCGCGCACCGCATCGGTGGTGGCGTGGAAGGAAATCGCGAGGAGACAGCCGATCTCCTCGGCGGTCTTCGCGATCTCGGGCACCACGCCCGAGGTCGAGAGCGTGATGCGCCGGCGGCTGAGCGAGAGCCCCTCGCCATCCATTACCACGGCCATCGCGTCGCGGACATTGTCGAAGTTATAAAGCGGCTCACCCATGCCCATCAGCACGACGTTCGAGACAAGCCGAGTCTCGTCCTTCGGCTCGCCCGGTTTGGGCCATTCGCCAAGGTCGTCGCGCGCCACCATCACCTGGCCGACGATCTCGCCCGCGGTGAGGTTGCGCACCAGCTTCTGCGTGCCGGTGTGGCAGAAGGAACAGGTCAGCGTGCAGCCGACCTGACTCGAAATGCAGAGCGTGCCGCGGTTTTCCTCGGGGATATAGACGGCCTCGACCTCATGGCCGCCGGCGATGCGCAGAAGGTATTTCCGCGTGCCGTCGAGCGAGACCTGCCGCGTCACCACCTCGGGCACGGCGATCTCGAAATTCTCGGCCAGAAGCGCGCGATAATCCTTCGCGAGGTTCGTCATCTCGGCGAAATCGCGGATCCCGAAATGGTAGATCCACTGCCAGATCTGGCCCACCCGCATCTTGGCCTGCCGCTCGGGCGTGCCCGCTTCGATCAGCGCCGCGCGCAGCTCCTCGCGGGTCAGCCCGACGAGATTGCGCTTGCCGCCCTCGGGCAGCTTGCGCGGAATGGTCAGCACGTCTTGCGTGATCGGGGCTTCGGGCTTGGTCATGGCACGGATCCGGGTTGCGAAGCGCTTCATATAGGGGATTCGCCCCCCTTCGGGTAGTGCAAATGCAAAAGCCCCGGCAGTGCCGGGGCCTGCGCGCCGTTTCAGGCGATCACTTGCAGCGTTTCGCCGCCTCGTCCATCGCCGCGGTGAAACCCATCAGCGAGAAGGTATCGGCGGTCTGCGTACCACGGCCCGAATGCGCGGTCAGCGTCACGTCGGCGCCGCCCTTCATCGCCGCGACGATCTTCGCATCGTCGTCGGCCGAGCCGGCCCAGGCACCCTCGCCATCGGTGAAGAGGGTGAATTTCTGGCCGTTGTTGACCGTGAGATCGACGGTCGAGCCCGAGGCGAAGGGATAGCCGCCCATGAAGGAGACTTCGCCGTTCTTGCCCGGACGGAAGGTCACGAAGAGCAGGATGTCGCCGCGGCGCACCTGCACCGGCTTGCCGTCCTTGGTGTTCACCGTCTTCTTGGGCGAGGAGACGCCCCAGCATTCCTTCGGGCTGTCCTCGACGAAGACGCTCCAGTCGGTCTTTGCTGCGACCCGGTTGGAGGTCTCCTGCGCGCCTGCGACGCCCGTCATCAGAAGCGAAGCGGCGACGAGAGCGGCGCTGCGCTGAACGAATTTATTCATGGTTACAGCCTCCAGCTGCCTGTGCCTCTGAACCCGCCCGGGGCCTTTGGCCCTTTTTTGCAATGGCGGACGCGATTTCAACTCGATATTCCACAGATAACGCAAAAGTGCCGGTCGGGGAAAGCCCCGACGGCGGGAATTCGCGCATGCGTGAGGAGTATACCATGACCGCAGTACCGATGATCGAACTCTGGCGCGGCGGACTGCTGGAATCGGTGCATGCCGGCCATGCGGTCGTGTTCGGTCCGGGCGGGGTGGAAATGGCCTGGGGCGACCCGGAGACGGTGATCTTCCCGCGCTCCTCGTGCAAGATGCTGCAGGCCTTGCCGCTGCTCGAAAGCGGGGCCGCCGATGCCGCGGGGCTGAGCGAGCGCCAGCTCGCGCTCGCCTGCGCGAGCCATTCGGGCGCGGCACTGCACCGCGATGCGGTGGCGAGCTGGCTCTCCGATCTCGGCATGGCGGAGGGCGATCTGCGCTGCGGCGTGCACATGCCCTGGGACAAGGCGGAGAACACCCGCCTCACCTGCAGCCATGACGCGCCTTGCCAGCTGCACAACAACTGCTCGGGCAAGCATGCGGGCTTTCTCACGCTGAACCGCCACCTGAAGGGCGGCAGCGAATATGTCGAGATCGACCATCCCGTGCAGCGCGCGGTGAAGGCGGCCTTCGAGGAGGTCACGCAGGAAACCTCGCCGGGCTACGGCATCGACGGCTGCTCGGCGCCGAATTTCGCCTGCACGGTGACGGGCCTCGCCCGCGCGATGCAGTTCTTCGCCGCGGCAAACCCCGAGGGCAACACGCGCGAGGCAGCGGCGGCGCGGCTGACCCGTGCGATGGCGGCCTTCCCCGAGATGGTGGCGGGGGAGGAGCGCGCCTGCACCCGGCTGATGCGCGCCATGGGCGGCAAGGTCGCGGTGAAAACCGGGGCCGAGGCGGTCTATGTCGCGATCCTGCCCGAGCAGAAACGCGGCATCGCGCTGAAGATCGTCGACGGCGGCACCCGCGCCTCGGAGGCAGCGATCACCGCGCTTCTGGTGCATCTCGGCGCGCTCGATCCCGCCCATCCGGTGGTCGAGGCGCTGATCCCGAGCGTGCAGAAGAACTGGCGCGGCTTCGTCACCGGCGACATGCGCCTTGCGCCGGGCTTTGCCTAAAGCATCTGCCACAGAAGCCGCAGCGCCAGCACCGTCGAGGTGGTGACCAGAAGCGGCTTCACGATCTTCGCGCCTTTGCGCATCGCGAGCTTCGAGCCAAGCCGCGCGCCCGCGATCTGCGCCGCGCCCATCGCGAGCCCCACCGCCCACCAGGGCGAACCGGTCGCGGCGAAGGCGACGAGCCCGCCGAGGTTCGAGGCGAAGTTCAGCAATTTCGTATGCGCCGTCGCGCGCAGCACGCCATAGCCCGCCAGCGTGACGAAACCGATCATGTAGAAAGCCCCCGCCCCCGGCCCGATCAGCCCGTCGTAAAAGCCCACAAGCGGCACGACGAGGGCGGTGAAGGTCGCGGCCGGGATGCGTTCGAGCCGGTCGTCGTCGTTCAGCCCCTTCTTGAAGGCGAAGAAGGCGGCGATCGCGATCAGCACCACGGGCAGCGCCGCGCGCAGGCCCGAGGTCGGGATATGGCTGACGAGCAGCGCCCCGATCAGCCCGCCGGCAAAGGCGAGGACCGCCGCGCGCAACTGCCGGCGCAGGTTCACATGGCCCGAGCTCGCATAGCTGATCGCGGCGGTGGCGGCACCGAAGACGCCCTGCACCTTGTTGGTGGAAAGCGCCTGCACCGGGCTCGCCCCCGAAAGCAGCAGCACCGGCAGGGTGATGAGCCCGCCGCCCCCGGCGATCGAATCGACGAAACCGGCGACGAAGCCCGCGCCCACCAGGGCGAAGACCGTCTCGAGGGGGACTTCGAACATGGGATCTCCTGCGAAAGCCCCCTTTCATCCGCCGCCCCCCTGGCAAAGTAAAGCCGCCTTGCGGCGCCCCCGGGCGCGCATTAGCCTGCGCCGCGTCTCGATCCGAGCCGCCTGAAACCGGGGTTCCATGTCTTTCCGTCTTCTCACGATCCGTTTCGATCCCGCGCGGCTGATCCTCGTGGTGATCCCGAAATCGGGCTCGACCACGCTGATCTCCGCCTTTCTGATCCTCGCGGGGCTGGGCGAACAGGCCGCCACGCCGCGCCAGTTCCGCCGCAGCGAGGGCAGCGCCGCGCTGATGGCCGAGCGCGGCCTCGCGATCGACGCGATCGAGCGCGAGGCGCTGGCGCAGCTGCGCAGCGATCTGCCCGATTATCGCTTCGTCACCGTGATGCGCGATCCGGCGCAGCGCTTCCTTTCCGGATATTTCAGCAAGATCAATCGCTTCTGCAAGCGCTTCGCGAAGCCGGTCTATTACTGGGGCAAGCTGTGCCAGGCTTTCGAAGGGCCGAAGGCCTGGGGCGACGTGAACCGCGGCAATGCCCATATGCTGCGCCATGTCTCCTTTGAGCGCTTCGTCGCGGGGTTCGAGGAGCACGGCACCGAATGGGACAGCCATTTCGCGCTGCAGTCGCGGATGATCGGGCTGGCCGAGATCGGCTATGACCGGGTGATCCCGCTCGAGACGCTCGACGCCGATCTGCCGCGGATCCTGGCCGAGCTTGGCGTCGCGCCCGAGGTGCTCGCGCGGCTGACCGAGATGCCGCGGATGAACCGCACCGCGAAAGATGGCGACGGGCGGCAGGCGCTGCTCACCCCCGAGATGCGCGCGCGGATCGCCGCGCTTTATCGCGAGGATTACGACAGCCTCGGGCCGCGCGCGTGAGCACCTATCCCGCCCTCGCCGTCTTTGCCGCCCCCGCCCGCAAGCGCGGCGAGCTCTGGCGCACGGTGATGGGGCTGATGCTGATCGGCGTGCTCTCCTGGGGCGCCGTCTTCGGTGTGCTTGCCCTGATCGGGCTGCGCCTCGGCGAGCTGCGTTTCGCAAGGCTGCTCACCGAGATCGCCCGCGCTGCCTCGCCCGAGGGGCTGATGATGCTGCTTGCGACCTTCGCGCCGATGGTGCTCGCCACGCTCGGCGTCACCCGCGCGCTGCACCGCCGCTCCGCCGCGACGCTCTTCGGCCCGGGCGCGCTGCGCGATTTCCTGCGCATCGTCGGGCCGCTCGTCGGGCTTGCGCTGCTGCTCGCGCCGCTCGCCGCGCTCGACGGCAATGTCGGGCGCTCGGTGCCGCCGCTGACGGTGCTGTCCTGGATGCCGCTCGCGCTGCCGCTGCTGCTCGTGCAGGTCGGGGCGGAGGAGCTGATCTTCCGCGGCTACCTGTTGCAGCAACTGGCGCAACGCTTCCGGTCGCGCTGGATCTGGATGATGATTCCCTCCGCCCTCTTCGGCGCGCTGCATTACGCGCCGGGCGACTTCGGACCGAACGCGATCTGGATGGTGCTCTGGGCCGCGGGCTTCGGCTGCCTCGCCGCCGATCTCACCGCGCGCGCCGGCAACCTCGGCCCCGCGCTCGCCTTCCATTTCGCCAACAATCTCTCGGCGATGTTCCTCGTCGGGCTTTACGGGCAACTCGACGGGCTTTCGCTTTACACCATCGTCATCAACGCCCGCGACCCCGCCGCGGTGGCGCCCTATCTCATCATCGACAGCCTCTCGATGGGGGTGAGCTGGCTTCTCGCGCGGCTGATCCTGCGCCGTTGATTGCATTTCCGCGGCGGCAGGCTTATCTGGACCGGACCGCAGCCGAAGGTGACCACACCGATGAACTGGATCTCGAACTACGTCCGCCCCAAGATCAACTCGCTCTTCTCGCGCCGCGAGATGCCCGAGAACCTTTGGACGAAATGCCCCGAATGCGGGACGATGCTGTTCCACCGTGAACTGGCCGACAATCTCAACGTCTGCACCAATTGCGACCATCACATGGCGATCACGCCGCGCGCGCGCTTCACCGCGCTCTTCGATGGCGGGGTGTTCTCCGAGGTGAAGGTGCCCGAGCCGATCGCCGATCCGCTGCAGTTCCGCGACCAGAAGAAATATCCCGAGCGGATGAAATCGGCGCAGAAATCGACCGGCGAGAAAGAGGCGATGCTTGTCGCCGAGGGCGAGATCGGGCGCACGCCGGTCGTCGCCGCGGCGCAGGATTTCGCCTTCATGGGCGGTTCGATGGGGATGTATGTCGGCAATGCGATCGTCGCGGCGGCCGAACGTGCGGTGAAGCTGAAACGCCCGCTGATCCTGTTCTCCGCCGCCGGTGGCGCGCGGATGCAGGAGGGGATCCTTTCCCTGATGCAGATGCCGCGCACCACCGTCGCGGTCGAGATGCTGAAGGAAGCGGGCCTGCCCTATATCGTGGTGCTGACCCATCCGACGACGGGCGGCGTGACCGCCTCCTATGCGATGCTGGGTGACGTGCAGATCGCCGAACCCAATGCGCTGATCTGCTTTGCCGGGCCGCGCGTGATCGAACAGACGATCCGCGAGAAACTGCCCGAGGGCTTCCAGCGCGCGGAATATCTGCTCGATCACGGCATGCTCGATCGCGTCACCCATCGCAAGAAGATGCGCGGCGAGCTGATCACCATCCTGCGCATGCTGATGGGCCTGCCGCCCGCCGTCGCCGGCGACCTGCCCGCGCCCGGCAAGATCGAAGAACCCGCGAAGGCCTGATCCCTTCATCTTGCCCAAAATACCTCGGGGGCACGGGGGCAGCGCCCCCGGCTCCGCCTGCCAGAAGCGATGCCGCCATGCCCCAGCCCTCCGACGAAATCCTCGCCCGCCTGATGGGGCTGCATCCGAAGATCATCGACCTCACGCTCGACCGGGTGCATCGGCTGCTCGCCGCGCTCGGCCACCCCGAACGCGATCTGCCGCCGGTGATCCATATCGCAGGCACCAATGGCAAGGGCTCGACCCAGGCGATGATCCGCGCCGGGCTCGAGGCCGAGGGCAAGCGCGTTCACGCCTATACCTCGCCGCATCTCGCGCGCTTTCATGAGCGCATCCGGTTGGCCGGGGAGCTGATCTCCGAACCCGCGCTTGCCGCGCTGCTCGACGAGTGCGAAGCGGCAAATGGCGGCGAGGCGATCACCTTCTTCGAGATCACCACCTGCGCGGCCTTTCTGGCCTTTGCCCGCACGCCGGCCGATTTCACCCTGCTCGAGGTCGGCCTCGGCGGGCGGCTCGACGCGACGAATGTGATCGAGCGCCCTGCACTCACCATCATCACGCCGGTCTCGATCGACCATCAGCAATATCTGGGCGAGACCCTGCCCGAGATCGCGGGCGAAAAGGCCGGGATCATCAAGCGCGGCGTGCCCTGTGTCGTCGGTCCGCAGGCGGACGACGGCCTCGCCGTGATCGAGGCGAAAGCCACCCGCCTCGGCGCGCCGCTCTTCGTGCATGGCCAGCACTGGCAGGCCTTCGAGGAACGCGGGCGGCTGATCTATCAGGACGAGAACGGGCTCCTCGATCTGCCGCTGCCCAATCTGCCCGGCCCGCACCAGATCCAGAACGCCGGTGCCGCGATTGCCGCGCTGCGCTGCCTCGGTTTCGGCGAGGCGGCCTGCGAAGCAGCGATGAGCCGCGCCGAATGGCCCGCGCGGATGCAGCGGCTGCGTCGCGGCCCACTTGCGGAAAGCGCGCCGGGGATCGAACTCTGGCTCGACGGCGGGCACAATCCGGCGGGCGGCGAGGCGGTGGCGGCGACGCTTGCGCGGATGCCTGCGCGCCCGACGCATCTGATCTGCGGCATGCTCAACACGAAGGACATCGGCGGCTATCTGCGCCCGCTCGTGGCGCAGGCGGCCAGCCTCACCGCGGTCTCGATCCCGGGCGAGCCGAACACGCTCCCCGCCGAAGCCACGGCCGAGGCGGCGCGCAAGGCGGGCTTTGCCGAAGTGGGCGAGGCCGCTTCGGTCGGCGCGGCGCTCGCGGCCATCGCTGCACGCGATGCGACGGCGCGCGTGCTGATCTGCGGCTCGCTCTACCTCGCCGGGCAGGTGCTGCGCGAGAACGGCTGAACAGCATCTGTGCATTCCTGGGGGATAGGGGCGGCGGCCGCTCTCGCCTATCTTGGCGCCAACCAGGAGACAGATGATGACCAGCCCCGACACCCTTGAATTCGGCCTCGACACATTCGGCGACATCACCCGCGACGCGAACGGCCCGCGCTCGGGCGCGCAGGTGATCCGCGACACGCTGGCGGAGGCGGAACTCGCCGATCAGACCGGCGTCGATTACTTCGGCCTCGGCGAACACCACCGCCCCGATTTCGCGATCTCGGCGACCGAACCGCTGATCGGCGCGATCCTCGCGCGTACCGCGCAGATCCGCGTCGGCACCTCGGTGACGGTGCTCTCCTCGGACGATCCGATCCGCCTTTACGAGCGTTTCGCCACGCTCGACGCGATCGCCCCGGGGCGCGCCGAGATCACCATCGGGCGCGGGTCGTTCACCGAAAGCTTTCCGCTCTTCGGTTTTGCGCTCGATGATTACGAGACGCTCTTCGAGGAGAAATCGCAGCTGCTCCACCGTCTCCTTACCGAGGAGAAGGTGAGCGCGCAGGGCCGCCACATCCCCGCGCTGAAAGGGGTCACCGTCTATCCGCGCGCCGAGACCCCCCTCAAGGTCTGGCGTGGCGTCGGTGGCTCACCGCAATCGGTGGTGGAGGCCGCCTCGATGGGCATGCCGCTGATGATGGCGATCATCGGCGGGGATGCCGCGCGTTTCGCGCCGCTTGCCGATCTCTATCGCCGCGCGCTCGAGCAGATCGGCACGCCCGGCCTGCCGCTCGGCGTGCATTCGCCCGGCCATGTCGCCGAGACCGACGAGATCGCGCGCGAGGAATATTTCCCCGCCTATGCGGAGATGCATGCGTTGATCGGGCGGTCGCGCGGCTGGCCGCGGCTGAGCAAGGACGCCTTCCTTGCCGAGGTCGTGCATGGCTCGCTTTACGTCGGCTCGCCCGAGACGGTGGCGCAGAAGATCGCGCGCGCGGTGCGGGTGCTCGGCCTCAGCCGCTTCACGCTGAAATATTCGGCCGGCCCGCAGGATCCGGCGCATCTGCGCAAGACCATCGAGCTTTTCGGCACAAAGGTCGCGCCGCGGGTGCGCGAACTGCTTGCCTGAGCGTCAGACCGCGTCGCGGTCGGCGGCCCAGTCCGCCGACTGCATCTCGCGCAGCCGGCTGGCGGTGCGTTCGAATTCGAAACTGCCCTCGCCCTCGCGGTAAAGCCGTTCCGGCTCCTCCGCGGCGGAGCAGATCAGCCGCACCTTCGCCTCGTAAAGCGTGTCGATCAGCGTCACGAAGCGCTTCGCCTCGTTGAAATTCGAGGCGGAGAGATGCGGGATGTCGTCGAGCATCAGCACGCGCACCGCATCCGCGATGGCAAGGTAATCCGCCGGGCCGAGCATCGCCGCGCAGAGATCCCAGAAGGAGGCGCGCGCGACACCCGAATGGAAATGCGGCAGCACGACCTCGCGCCCCTTCACGGTGAGTTTCAGCCCCGCGCCGGTGTCCGCGCCGCTCAGCTCATCCCAAAGCGCGTTCATCGCCTGCGTCGCGGGCGTGCCGAGCGGGGTGAAATAGACCTGCGCCCCGGTCAGGCGATGCTGGCGATAGTCGTTCTCGCTTTCGATCTCGTGCACGGTGAGCTGGTCGCGCAGGATCGCGATGAAGGGCAGGAAAAGCTGCCGGTTCAGCCCGTTCTTGTAAAGATCCTCGGGCACCCGGTTCGAGGTGGTGACGACGGTCACCCCGCGCTTGAACAGCTCCTCGAAAAGACGCCCGACGATCATCGCATCGGCGATGTCGGTGATCTGCATCTCGTCGAAGCACAAAAGCCGCACCGAGGCCGCGATCTCCACCGCGACGGGCATCAGCGCATCCTCGACCTTGGCGCGACGGGCGGCCTCGATCTTTGCCTGCACCTCCTGCATGAAGGCGTGGAAATGAACGCGGCGTTTGGGCACCTCGACCGCATCGCAGAAGAGATCCATCAGCATCGACTTGCCGCGCCCGACGCCACCCCAGAGATAAAGGCCGCGCACCGTCTCGGGCGGTTTCGCGAAAAGCCCGAAGAGGCCCGGCTTCTTCACCGGCGCCTCGAGCGCGGAGCGAATCGCCTCCATCGCCGGCAGCACGGCGCGCTGCGCGGCATCGGCATGAAGCGTGCCGGCAGCGACACGGGCGTCGTAGATCTCGATCAGCGTCTGTCTCATGCTGTCTGCCTATCCGCTCGGCACGCGAATGAAAAGCGGCGCGCGCAGGGCGCTTGAGAGCGCGCGCGGCTTGGCATAGTGTCGCCGCTGCCCCTCAACGCGACAGGAGACCCCATGTCCAAACCGACCCCGCAGCGTCTGCACCTCGTTTTCGGCGGCGAACTCACCTCCCCGTCGCGGACCGAATTCAAGGACGTGAGCAAGATCCATATCGTCGGCATCTTCCCGAATTACGCCAGCGCCTACAACGCCTGGAAGGCGGCGGCGCATCAGACCGTCGACGACGCGCATGCGCGTTATTTCATCGCCCACCTGCACCGGCTGCGCGACGAGGAAGCGCCGAACTCCTCGACCGAAGAACTCGGCGGCTGAGCGCCGGGGGCCCGCGGCCGGAATGCTTCCTGCACTTGCCCTGAGGCTGCGTCTTGCCGCGCAGGCGCTGCGACGCCCCGGGCCCGCGGCGCGGGCGGCGGTTGCGGTCGCGCGCCCCGAGGCGCTGCTGATCTGGCTGCGCATCGCGGCGGATGCGGGGGCGGATGCCGCGCCCGGGGCAGCGCTGCTGATCCGGCGGCTGGCGCGGATGCGTCCCGGAATCGCGCTGTTCGTTACCGCGCCGCCCGCGATCGCCGCGGCGCTGCCCGAAACCATCACGCGCTTCGATCCGCCGGAGGATGACCCGGCCTCGGCGCATCTGGTGCTCGCGCGCTGGCGCCCCGATCTCGTCGTGCTGCTGGGCAACGATCTGCCCGCCGGGCTGATCAGCGCCGCGGCACAGGCGCGGATCGGGGTGATGCTCGCCGATGCCCATGTCGCACAGCATGCGCCGCAGCGCGGTTTTCTCGCGCGGCAGGTGCAGCGCGCGCTGCTTGCGCGGATCGGGCGGATCTCGGTGCGCGATGCGGAAAGCAGCGCGGCGCTGGTGCGGCTCGGCGCCGATCCGATGCGGATCGAGCTTGGCGGCGTGCTGGCGGACCCGCCAGAGCCGCTGCATTGCTCGGAGGCCGAGCGCGCCTCGATCGCGGCGCTGGTGCGCACCCGGCCGGTCTGGCTTGCCGCCGCGGTGCCGGAGGCGGAGATGGCGACGGTGCTCACCGCCCATGCCCAGGCCCAGCGCCACGCCCATCGCATGCTGCTGATCCTCGCCCCCGACGCCTCGGAGAACGGGGCGGCGCTGACCGAGCGGCTCGATGCCGAGGGCTGGGTGGTGACGCGCCGCACCCTCGAGGGCGAGCCCGACGAACACACCGACATTTTCGTCGCCGACGATCCGGCGGAATACGGGCTCTGGTATCGCGTCGCCCCGGTGACCTATCTCGGCGGCACGCTGAGCGGGGCGACGGGCCATGCGCGCTCGCCGCTCGAGGCCGCCGCGCTTGGTTCGGCGGTCGTGCACGGGCATCAGACCGCCCCCTTCGCGGCGGAATTCGCCCGGCTCGACGACGCGCGCGCGACGCGCACCGTCTATGACGCGCATTCGCTGGGCGAGGCGCTTTCCGATCTGATGGCCCCCGATCGCGCCGCGATCCTCGCCCATAACGCCTGGGTCGTGACTTCGAGCGGCGCCGGCGCGGCCGAGGCGCTCGCGCGCGCGATCCTGACCGAGCTCGACGCCCAGCGCGCCGGGCAACTGGAGGCCGCGTGATGCAGGCACCGCTGTTCTGGTTCACCCCGCCCGAGAAGCCCGCGCTTGCGGCGCGGCTGCTCGCGCCGCTCGGTCACATTTACGCCGCAGCGACGGCCCGGCGCGTGGCGCAGCCCGGGGAAAAGCTGGCGATCCCGGTGATCTGCGTCGGCAATATCAACGCGGGCGGCACCGGCAAGACGCCGACGGTGATCGCCCTCGTGCAGCATCTGGCGGCGCGCGGCGTCACCGCCCATGTCGTGAGCCGCGGCCATGGCGGGCGCCTTGCCGGGCCGGTGCAGGTCGACGAGCGCCGGCATTCGGCGCAGGAGGTCGGCGATGAGCCGCTGCTGATCTCCGCCTTCGCGCCGACCTGGGTCGCGAAGGGCCGCGCGGCGGGGGCACGGGCGGCGCAGGCGGCCGGCGCGCAGGCGATCGTGCTCGACGACGGGCATCAGAACCCCGCGCTGCAAAAGGATCTCTCGATCGTCGTCGTCGATGCGGCGAAGGGCTTCGGCAATGGCCGCTGCCTGCCGGCCGGGCCGCTGCGCGAACCGGTCACGGCGGGCATGGCGCGCGCCGATCTGCTGCTGTCGATCGGTGGCGCGGCGGCGCAGGCCCGTTTCGCCGGAACCTGGGGCAAGGCGGTCACCGCGCCGCATCTGACCGGCGCGCTCGAACCGCTGCAGACCGGGATGGATTGGGAAGGGCTGCGGGTGCTGGCCTTCGCCGGCATCGGGCACCCCGAGAAATTCTTCGCCACGCTGCGCGGCCTTGGTGCCGAGGTGCTGCGTGGCGAGGCGCTGGAAGATCACCAGCCCTTCACCCCGCGGCTGCTGACCCGGCTCGAAACCGAGGCGCAGATGATCGGGGCGCAGCTGGTGACGACGGAAAAGGATGCCGCGCGGCTGCCGGCGGGTTTTCGCCCGAAGGTGCTCTCGCTGCCGGTGCGGCTGCAGATCGCCGACACCGCGCCGCTCGATGCGGCGCTCGCAAATCTGGGGCTGTGAGGGGCGCTGCCCCTCTTCGGCTGCGCCGAATTCACCCCGAGGTATTTCCGGCAAGCTGAAGCTGAAAGAGCATCGGCTTCATCTTGCCCAAAATACCTCGGGGGGGTCTCCGCAGGAGACGGGGGCAGCGCCCCCATCCCCGGTTGCCCGTCTCAGCCGCCGAGCTTCGCGTCGAGGATCTTCTTCAGATCGGCATAGGACATGTTGTCGTATTTCTCGCCATTGATGACGAGCGAGGGCGTGCCCTTGATGTCGTCGTCGGTCATGTGCTTCTGGAAGGTCAGCACCATCTTCTGCGCCCGGTCCTGATCGTTCAGGCAGGCTTCGATCTGGTCCTTCGTCAACCCGGCCTTCAGCCCGATCTTGCGCAGGTTCGCCGCGATCGTCGCCTCCTTGCCATCGCCGATCCACTCGTTCTGGGTCGCGAACAGCATGTCGACGACGCCGTAATATTTCAGATCGCCCCCGCATTGCGCGATCTGCCCCCCCCAGAGGCCGAACTTGTCGAAATAGACCTCGCGCAGGATGAAGCGCACCTTGCCGGTGTCGATGTAGTCGCGCTTGAGCGGCTCGAAGACGTCATTGTGGAAATGCGCGCAATGCGGGCAGGTATAGGAGGCGTATTCGATCAGGGTGATCGGCGCATCCGCCTTGCCGAGCGGCACGTCGGGCAGGATGTCGCCGGCGCCGGCGGCCTCGGCCGGGGTGGCGATCAGCGTCTGCGGCGCGCCCGGCCGCGAGGCAATCCAGCCCCCCGTCGCGGCGATCACGGCGGCCCCGGCCACGCCGAGGAGGAGAGAGCGTCGATTCATCATTCAGCCTTTCTTCTGGCGCCCGCATCGGCGGCGCGCGATAGCACGTTTGCGGCAAGTTCTTCGAGCGCGGCGCGCAGAGCGGCATCGGCGCAGCCCTCGGCGCTCGCGCGCGCCTGCGCGCAGGTCTCGGGCGAGGGCGGCGGCTTCGGCGCCTTCGGTGCGGGGGCAAAGACCGCCCGCCCCTCGGAAAAGCCGGTCGCGGCGGTCTGCGTCAGCGTCACGCGGGAAATCGCGTTATATCCGTAGCAGGCGTTCACCCGCGCGCGGATCTTCTCGCGGCTCATGTCGATCATCGGCGCCGAGGTCCCCTCGACGAGCAGCGTCAGCGTCGCGCCGAGGCCGTCGCGCGCATAGCCGATCTTCACCGGCCGGGCCTGCGCCGCGATCTCGGGGCCGACGACCTCGGCCCAATGGGTGAGCAGCCGCGAGACCGCGAAACCGCGCGATTCGCCCGCTGCGCGGATGCGCTCGCGCAGGAACCCGGAGACGGGTTCGAAGCCGCGCATGCGGCGGGCGGTCTTTGGTGCGGCGGGCTTTTCGGAACTCATCCCTGTCCTTCCCGGGTTACCCCGCTATTCTATGGCACCATGGCGGCTTTGCCAGAAGAATGGGCCGGGCAGGAGCATAAACATTGCGTTACGGAGAGGAGAGCGCGGCGGGGGCGGCGCTCATCGCCTGGTATGACCGCGCGGCGCGGGTGATGCCCTGGCGGGTCGGGCCTGCGGAGCGGGCAGGCACGCGCCCCGATCCCTATCACGTCTGGCTTTCCGAGGTGATGTTGCAGCAGACGACGGTCGCGGCGGTGCGCGATTATTTCCGCCGCTTCACCGCGCGCTGGCCGACGGTCGGCGATCTCGCCGCGGCGGAGGATGCGGCGGTGATGGCCGAATGGGCGGGGCTTGGTTACTACGCCCGCGCACGGAACCTGCTGAAATGCGCGCGCGTGGTGGCGCAGGATCTCGGCGGGCGGTTTCCCGGCACCGCGGCGGAACTGCGCACGCTGCCCGGTATCGGCCCCTATACCGCGGCGGCGATCGCGGCGATCGCCTTCGACGAGCCGGCGGTGGTGGTCGATGGCAATGTCGAGCGGGTCGTCGCGCGGCTTTGGGCCGTCGAGGCGCCGCTGCCCGGGGCGAAGGCGGAGCTGACCGAACTGGCCGGGCGGCTGACGCCCGCGGTGCGACCGGGCGATCATGCGCAGGCGATGATGGATCTCGGCGCGACGATCTGCACGCCGCGCGGGCCAGTCTGCGCGCTTTGCCCGGTTTCCGACTGGTGCGCCGCGCGCGCTCAGGGCATCGCGGCGGAGCTGCCGCGCAAGGCGCCGAAACCGGAAAAACCCACGCGCCTGGGCTTTGCCTATGTCGCGCTGGATGCGGCGGGGGATGTGTTGCTCGAACGGCGCCCGGAAAAGGGGCTGCTGGGCGGGATGATCGGGTTTCCGGGTTCGGAGTGGAGCGCGGAGCCCGCGCCCTGCCCGCCGCTGGCCGCGGATTGGCAGGAAGTGCATACTGTTCGCCATACCTTCACCCATTTCCATCTGACGCTGCGCGTCTTCGTCGCGCGCACCGAAGGGGAGGGTTTTACCCCGCGCGCCGCGTTTTCCCCCGCGGCCCTGCCCACGGTGATGCGCAAGGTCTGGGACGCGGCGCAGAGCGCGCTTTCGCCGCAACCCGAGTGATTGCGTCGGGAAAGCGGGTCGCTATCATGGCCGGGCGCGAGAGAGGGTAACGATGTCCAGCCGTGAAGAGATCCGCCGTCCGAGCCATGCGCTGCCCTTCTGGGTCTCGCTCGGCACGCTGCCGCTTGCCGCGATCGAGGCGCGCTTCGGCGGCTGGACGCTGATCCTGTTGCCGACCTATGCGTGGTGGTCGGTGACCCTGCTCGACCAGATCCTCGGCCGCAACGAGGACCAGCCCGATGTCGAAACCCCGGTCGAGGATCTCTTCTGGTATCGGCTCATCACGCTGATCTGGTTCCCGATCCAAGCGGTGGTGATCTACGGGCTGATCTGGTGGGTCACCCATACCGACCATCTTGCGGCGTGGGAGATTGTCGCGCTCTTCTTCGGCGTCGGCGTGATCTCGGGCACGATCGGCATCGTCTACAGCCACGAACTGATGCACCAACGCACGAAGCTCGAGCGCTGGCTGGGCGATCTTTTGCTCTCCACCGTGCTTTATACGCATTTCCGCACCGAGCATCTGCTGGTGCATCACCTCTGGGTCGGCACGCCGCGCGATGCGGTGACGGCGCGCTACAACGAGGGGTTCCATCGGTTCTTCTGGCGGGTTCTGGTCGAGTGCCCGGTGAGCGCCTGGAAGGCCGAGGCGCTGATGCAGCGGCGCGCGGGGCGGCCGGTCTGGCATCGCTCGAACCCGTTCTGGCGCTATGCGGCGCTGCAGGCGCTGGCGCTGGCGCTGGCCTTTGCCGTGGGCGGCTGGCTCGGCGTCGGGCTTTTCGCGATGCAGGCCTTCTTTGCCGTCTGGCAGCTGGAACTGACGAATTACGTCGAACACTATGGCCTCACCCGCGAATACCGCGGCGAGGGGCGCTATGAGCACGTTTTGCCGCGGCACAGCTGGAACGCGGATCAGATGGCGTCGAACTGGCTCCTGATCAATCTGCAGCGCCATTCGGATCACCATTACAAGCCCGAGCGGCGCTTTCCGCTCCTGCAGACCTATGACGCCGAGGAGGCGCCGCAGCTGCCCTTCGGCTATCCGGCGATGACGGCGCTGGCGATGGTGCCGCCGCTCTGGCGGCGCCGGATGAACCCGCGTGTTCGGGCCTGGCGGAAGAAATACTACCCCCATATCGAGGATTGGACGCCTTACAAGGAGGGCACGACGCCGATGCCGCGCGGCTCGGTCTGAGGCCGCCGGGGGCTTCGCGCCCCCGGACCCCCGCGGAGTATTTGGGCCAAGAAAAAGGAAGGCTATTCCTAGCCCAAATATGCCTCGACCTCAGGTCACCACGCGCAGCGTCAGGTTGAGGCGCCCGCCCTGCGGCAGGAGCAGCGAGGTGCCGGGCGCGATGCGGTCGATGCCATGGTGTCGCAGCCGCGCCGCACCGCCCATCACCAGCACGTCGCCCGAGTGCAGCCAGAGGCTTTGCGTCGCCCCGCCGCGGGTCTCGTTGCCGATCCGGAAGAGACCGTCGTCGCCCAGCGAGATCGAGACCACCGGCTGCGTGAAATCGGCCTCGTCGCGATCCTGATGCAGGCCCATGCGCGCGCCCTCACCGTAGAAATTGATCAGGCAGCACTCCGGATCGCGGTCGGTGCCCGACACCGCGCGCCAGATCGCGAGGATGGTCTCGGGGATCGCGGGCCAGGGCATGCCCGCCGGATGCGTCTCACTGTAGCGGTAGCCGCGCCGGTCGCTCACCCAGCCGAAACGGCCGGCGGAGGTCATCCGCACCGACATCGGCCGCCCCTGCGGCGTCATCGGCGAGAAGAGCGGCGCCTGCGCCACCACCGCGCGCAAGTCGGCGACCAGCGCCATCTGCTCGGCCCCGGAAAGCCAGCCCGGATAATGCAGGAAGTCGCGGATTTCCTGCGCTTTCGGGCGGATCGGAGGCGCTTCGGCAGAATCTGTCATTTGTTGCGATCTTCTCCGGGACGAGGTTCTTGCAGGCCCTCCGGCCCCTCCTTATATACGCCCAGAAGCCGGACCGGACCAAGCCGGACCGACAGAATTCAACCCTGGGATAGGGGCCGGGGGCCTGAGTGGACCCGACCCCGCCATATCGCCGCAAGAGAGGTAACAACATGGCCAAAGTCATCGGTATCGACCTCGGCACCACGAACAGCTGCGTCGCCATCATGGACGGGTCGCAGCCGCGTGTGATCGAGAACTCCGAAGGGGCGCGCACCACGCCCTCGATCGTCGCCTTCACCGACAGCGAACGCCTCGTCGGCCAGCCTGCGAAACGCCAGGCCGTCACCAACCCCACCAACACCGTCTTCGCCGTGAAGCGCCTGATCGGGCGCCGCGTGACCGACGCCGAAGTTCAGAAGGACAAGGGCCTCGTCCCGTTCTCGATCGTCGACGGCGGCAATGGCGACGCCTGGGTCGAGGTGAAGGGTGAGAAATATTCCCCCGCGCAGATCTCCGCCGTGATCCTGCAGAAGATGAAGGAAACCGCCGAAAGCTATCTTGGCGAATCCGTCACCCAGGCCGTGATCACCGTCCCCGCCTATTTCAACGACGCCCAGCGTCAGGCGACGAAGGACGCCGGCAAGATCGCCGGCCTCGAGGTGCTGCGCATCATCAACGAACCGACGGCCGCGGCGCTCGCCTATGGCCTCGACAAGAAGGACACCAAGACGATCGCGGTCTATGACCTCGGCGGCGGCACCTTCGACATCACCATCCTCGAGATCGACGACGGTCTCTTCGAGGTGAAATCGACCAATGGCGACACCTTCCTCGGTGGCGAAGACTTCGACATGCGGATCGTGAACTACCTCGCCGAGGAGTTCAAAAAGGAGCATGGCGTCGACCTCACCAAGGACAAGATGGCGCTGCAGCGTCTGAAGGAAGCGGCGGAAAAGGCGAAGATCGAGCTGTCGTCGAGCCAGCAGACCGAGATCAACCAGCCCTTCATCTCGATGGATGCTTCCTCGGGCACGCCGCTGCACATGGTGATGAAGCTGACCCGCGCGAAGCTGGAAAACCTCGTCGAAGACCTGATCAAGGCCTCGCTGAAGCCCTGCGCCGCGGCGCTGAAGGATGCCGGCGTCTCGAAGGACGAGATCGACGAAGTCGTGCTCGTCGGCGGCATGACCCGCATGCCGAAGGTCGTCGAGGAAGTGACCAAGTTCTTCGGCAAGGAACCGCATAAGGGCGTGAACCCGGATGAGGTCGTGGCGCTCGGCGCCGCCATTCAGGCCGGCGTGCTGCAGGGCGACGTGAAGGACGTCGTGCTGCTCGACGTGACGCCGCTGAGCCTCGGCATCGAGACGCTGGGTGGTGTGTTCACCCGCCTGATCGACCGCAACACCACGATCCCGACGAAGAAGTCGCAGATCTTCTCGACCGCCGAGGACAACCAGAACGCGGTGACGATCCGCGTGTTCCAGGGCGAGCGCGAGATGGCGGCCGACAACAAGATGCTCGGCATGTTCAACCTCGAGAACATCCCGCCGGCGCCGCGCGGCGTGCCGCAGATTGAAGTGACCTTCGACATCGACGCGAACGGTATCGTCAGCGTCTCGGCGAAGGACAAGGGCACCGGCAAGTCGCAGCAGATCACGATCCAGGCGTCGGGCGGTCTCTCTGACGACGACATCGAGAAGATGGTCAAGGACGCCGAGGCGAATGCCGAGGCCGACAAGGCCCGCAAGGATCTGGTCGAGACCAAGAACCAGGCCGAAAGCCTGCTCGACTCGACCCGCAAGTCGCTCAAGGAACATGGCGACAAGATCGACGGCTCGACCGTCGAGATGATCGAACTGGCGGCCAATGCGCTTGAGGAAACCCTCAAGAGCGACGACGCCGGCAAGATCAAGGGCGGGATCCAGAACCTGACCGATGCCGCGATGAAACTCGGCGAGGCGATCTACAAGGCGCAGGCGGCCGAAGGCGGCAATGGCGCCGAGGTCGAGGAAGACGAAGGCCCCCGTGGCGTGGACGACGATATCGTCGACGCCGATTTCGAGGACATGGGCGAAGACAAGCGCAAGTAAGCGCCGGGATGTGAGGAGCGGGCCTTTCGGGGCCCGTTCCCATCTTCCCCCAGGGGGCAGTTGTAATGGCAAAACGCGATTTCTACGAAGTGCTTGGCATCGCCAAGGGTGCTTCGGCGGAAGAAATCAAGAAGGCCTATCGCGCCAAGGCGAAGGAACTTCACCCCGACCGCGCTCAGGACAATCCCAACGCCGAGGCCCAGTTCAAGGAAGTGAACGAGGCCTATGACGTGCTGAAGGATGCCGACAAGAAGGCGGCCTATGACCGCTTCGGTCATGCGGCCTTCGAGGGCGGCATGGGCGGCGGCCCGCGCGGCGGCGGCTATGGTCAGGGCGATTTCGCCTCGGCCTTCTCGGATGTGTTCGAGGATCTCTTCGGCGATTTCATGGGCGGGCGCGGCGGCGGCCCGGGCGGGCGCACGCGCGCCACGCGCGGCTCCGACCTGCGCTACAACATGCGGGTGACGCTGGAAGAGGCGTTCAAGGGCGCGCAGAAGACGATCAACGTGCCGGGCTCGAGCGCCTGCACCGCCTGCAACGGCACCGGGGCCGAGGGCGGCGCCGAGCCGCAGACCTGCCCGACCTGTTCGGGGCTGGGCAAGGTGCGCGCGCAGAACGGCTTCTTCACGGTCGAGCGCACCTGCCCGACCTGCGGCGGCGCCGGCCAGGTGGTGAAGAACCCCTGCCACGTCTGCCATGGCGCCGGGCGCGTCGAAAAGGAGCGCACGCTTTCCGTCAACATCCCGGCCGGGGTGGAGACGGGCACGCGGATCCGCCTTGCCGGCGAGGGCGAGGCCGGGATGCGCGGCGGTCCTGCGGGCGATCTTTACATCTTCATCGAGGTGCGCGAGCACGCGATCTTCCAGCGCGACGGGGTGAACCTCTATTGCCGTGTGCCGGTGAGCCTGATCTCCGCCGCGCTTGGCGGCGAGGTCGAGGTGCCGACGATCGACGGCGGGCGGAGCCGCGTCAAGGTGCCGGCCGGCAGCCAGTCGGGGCGGCAGATGCGGCTGCGTGGCAAGGGAATGCCCGCGCTGCGCGGCGGCGGCACCGGCGACATGGTGATCGAGATGGCGGTGGAAACCCCGGTCAACCTCACCTCGCGGCAGAAGGAACTGCTGCGCGAATTCGAGAAGATCGAGGCGGAGAACAACCCCGAGGGCGCGAGCTTCTTCAAGAAGGTCAAGCACTTCTGGGACACGATGAAAGGCTGAGAAGCCAAGTGACGGGGCGCCTGCGGGCGCCCTTTTCATTTTAACGTCTCATTTACCAAGAACGCGCAGACTGGCGGCATGAAACCCCGTGCGCCCGCCTTCGAGGAAATGCCACTGCCGCTTTTCGGTGATGCCGACGAGGCGCGGCCTGTCGCGCTGCCGCCCGATCGGCTGCCCTCCTATATCGCCGATCACCGCGCGCGGCTGCGGGCGCGCTTCACCGAGGGTGGAGCGGCGGCTATGCCCGATTACGAGTTGCTCGAACTCCTGCTTTTCCGCGCCCTGCCCCGGCAGGACGTCAAACCCCTCGCGCATCGGCTGATGGAGGCTTTCGGCGATTTCGGCCATGTGCTGGCCGCGCCCCCCGCACGGCTGCTGCAGGTCACCGGTGTCGGCGAGGCGGTGGTGCAGGAGCTGAAGATCGTCGAGGCGGCGGCGCAGCGGCTCGCACGGGCGCGGGTGCTCGGCCGGCCGGTGCTTTCCTCCTGGGACGCGCTGCTCGACTATTGCCACACCGCGCTCGCCCATCGCGAGACGGAGGCGTTTCGCGTGCTTTTCCTCGACCGCAAGAACATGCTGATCGCCGATGAGGAACAGGCGCGTGGCACCGTCGACCATGTGCCGGTCTATCCGCGCGAAGTGGTGAAACGTGCGCTCGAACTCAACGCTTCGGCGCTGATCCTCGTGCACAACCACCCTTCGGGCGATCCGACGCCCTCGCAGGGCGATATCGCGATGACGGAGAAGATCGCGCAGGCGGCCGAGGTGCTCGGCCTCGTGCTGCACGACCATCTGGTGATCGGCAAGAGCCGCGAGATCAGCTTTCGCGCCGAGGGGCTGCTTTAATTCGCGGCGACCGAAACGGGCAGATCGGGCAGCGGCATCATCACCGCGCCCTCGGCGTCGTCGCAGTCGGGCATCGCGATGCTGAGCGCCATCGGCGCCTCCGCCTTGCCGCCGATCAGGCGGCGCAGATCGGCCTGCAGATCCTGCCCGCAGCTTTGCGCATCGACCGCGGCCTCGAGATCGAAATGCACGTCGGTGAGACTTGCCGGGGCGGTGTAGACCTGCACATGCGCCTGCTCCGACCCGCCGGAAAAGCCTGTCATCCAGCCGCCGAGCGGCGTATCGGCATTGCGCGGCGTGGTCGGGGCGACATGGCCGGCCCCACCATAGCCGGAACCATATTCGAAAGCATTGAGCGCGAGCTGCGCCGGGCCCGTCCAGCTCAGCACGACGCGGTTGAGCGTGCCGAGATCGTTGACCTCTTCGATGGCCGCGAGCGTCTTGCCGCCGGGCAGATCGGCCTCGAAACGTGCCTCCTGCGCGAGCGCGGGAACCAGCCCGTGCCAGCCGCCGGTCGCATCGAGCGTCACCGGCAGCGCAAGCCCCTCGTGACGGATCGTCACCGTGGCGCCAGCCGCGCAGGGCGCGTCGAGATCGAGCCGCACGGCCCCCTGCGTAGCGGCGCCGAGCGAAAGCACCGGCGCGGCGCAATCGGATGCAAAGCCCGGGGTCTCGGGGTCGGTGTCGGCCGGCAGCGCGGCGATGGCCGGATCGGCCTGCGGCGCGCGCATCGCAGGCAGCTGCGGCAGCTGCGCCTCGCCCTCGATCGAAAGGCCGCTGACCAGAACCGCCTTGCCCGGCTGCTCGACATTGGCGACGGGGGTGATGTTCTCCAGCCCGAGATCGCCGCCCACGACCGCCCCCGGCTGCCCGTTCCCGCGCGCGGCGATGCCGAAGGCTTCGGGGTTCTGCATGACATGGCCGGTCGCGGCCGCCAGCATGAAGGTGGTGCTCACCATGAGGATCTTGTGAAGGGGCTTCATTCTCGCCTCCGGACCTGTCGTTGAGCGCAGGTTAGGCGAGGATCCGGGCAAAGCTTCGACGAGATCGGGGCAATGTTTCCGGATCGGGAACGGGCGAAACGCCCAAGATATGGTTAAAAATCCGTGAATTCCGCCCAGATATGCGAAGGGCGGCGCGGGGACTGCCCGTGCCGCCCGATTGCCGCCGCAATTTCGTCAGACGAGGCGGCCGTGGCAGTGCTTGAACTTCTCGCCCGAACCGCAGGGGCAGGGATCGTTGCGGCCCGGATCGCCCCAGGTCGTCGGATCCGATTCGACGAAGCCCGGGCGCGGCGTGCCCACCGGCGCGGCGGCTTCGGGCGCGGGGGCCGCGGGCTCGTCCTCGGCGGCGGGCGGCGCGAATTGCGCCATCTGCTGGGCGAGGATCGCGGCGCGCTCCTCCTCCGTCAGCGGACGGATCTGCGCGAGCCGCTTCGTCACATCGAACCGCAGGCTGTCGAGCATCGTCTCGAAGAGCTGGAACGCCTCGGTCTTGTATTCGGAAAGCGGATCGCGCTGCGCATAGCCGCGGAAGCCGATGACCGAGCGCAGATGCTCGAGCGTGACGAGATGCTCGCGCCATTTCGCGTCGATCGTCTGCAGCAGCACCTGCTTCTCGATCAGGCGCATCGTCTCGGAACCGAAGGCCTCGGCCTTCTCCTCCATGTAGCGATCCGAGGCCTGCTCGATCCGCTCGCGCATCGCCTCCTGATCGACGCCTTCCTCGGCGGCCCATTGCGCGATCGGCAGATCGAGGTTGATCTGCTCGATCAGCGCCATGCGCATCGCCTCGGTGTTCCACTGGTCGGCGTAGGTCTTCGGCGGCATATGCTCGTCGACGAGATCCTCGATCACCTGCAGGCGCATGTCGCGCGCGATCTCGGCGATGTCGTCGGTTTCCATGATCTCCCGGCGCTGGCTGAAGATCGCCTTGCGCTGGTCGTTCATCACGTCGTCGAATTTCAGGAGCTGCTTGCGGATGTCGAAGTTGCGGCCCTCGACCTTCGCCTGCGCGCGTTCGAGCGACTTGTTCACCCAGGGGTGGATGATCGCCTCGCCTTCCTTCATGCCGAGCTTCGAGAGCACCGCGTCGAGCTTGTCGGAGCCGAAGATCCGCATCAGGTCGTCTTCGAGCGAGAGGAAGAAGAGCGAACGGCCCGGGTCGCCCTGACGGCCCGAACGGCCGCGGAGCTGGTTGTCGATGCGGCGGCTCTCGTGCCGCTCGGTGCCCAGAACGAAGAGGCCGCCGGCGTCGAGCACCTGCTGCTTCTCGGTCGCATGCTCGGCCTCGATCCGGGCGCGGACCTCGTCGGGGTTGGCGTCGGGATGGGCGGCGAGCTCGTCGAGCACCTTCATCTCGACATTGCCGCCAAGCTGGATGTCGGTGCCGCGGCCGGCCATGTTGGTGGCGATCGTCACCGCGCCGAAACGACCGGCATCGGCGACGATATGCGCCTCCTGCTCGTGCTGGCGGGCGTTGAGCACGTTGTGCGGGATGCCGTCGGCCTTGAGCATCTCGGAGAGCATCTCCGATTTCTCGATCGAGGTTGTGCCAACGAGGGTCGGCTGCCCCTTCTCATGCGATTTCTTGATCGCCTCGATCACCGCGGCGTATTTTTCGGCCGCGGTGCGATAGACGCGGTCGTGTTCGTCCTTGCGCTGGATCGGGCGGTTGGTCGGCACCTCGACGACGCCGAGCTTGTAGATCTCCATGAACTCCTCGGCCTCGGTCGCGGCCGTGCCGGTCATGCCGCCGAGCTTGTCGTAGAGGCGGAAGTAGTTCTGGAAGGTCACCGAGGCGAGGGTGACGTTCTCGGGCTGGATCGTCACGCGCTCCTTCGCCTCGATCGCCTGATGCAGCCCGTCGGAGAGGCGGCGCCCCTTCATCATGCGGCCAGTGAATTCGTCGATCAGCACGATCTCGTCGCCGGCGACGACATAGTTCTGATCCTTGTGGAACAGCTTGTGCGCGCGCAGGGCCTGGGTGACGTGGTGCACGATCGTCGTGCTTTCCGGGTCATAGAGCGACTGCCCCTCGGGCAGGACGCCATCCTCGTGCAGGCGGCGTTCGAGGAATTCGTTGCCTTCCTCGGTATAGGTCGCGTTCCGCGTCTTCTCGTCGATCGTGTAATGTTCCTCGACGAGTTCGGGGATGTATTTGTCGAGCGTGATGTAAAGCTCGGACCGGTCATCCGAGGGACCGGAGATGATGAGCGGCGTGCGCGCCTCGTCGATCAGGATGCTGTCCACCTCGTCGACGATCGCGAAGAAATGGCCGCGCTGCATCATCTCGGCGACGGAGCCCTTCATGTTGTCGCGCAGATAGTCGAAGCCGAGCTCGTTGTTCGTCGCATAGGTGACGTCGGCGGCATAGGCTTCGCGCTTCGCGTCATCGGGCTGGAACGGCACCACGACGCCGGTGGTCAGGCCGAGCTGGGCGTAAACCTTGCCCATCCATTCGGAGTCGCGCTTGGCGAGGTAGTCGTTCACGGTGACGACATGCACGCCCTTGCCGGCGAGCGCGTTCAGATAGACCGGGAAGGTCGCGACGAGGGTCTTGCCCTCGCCCGTCTTCATCTCGGCGATGTTGCCCTGATGCAGGAAGATGCCGCCCATCAGCTGGGTGTCGAAGGCGCGCAGGCCAAGCGCGCGGCGCGCCGCCTCGCGGCAGTTGGCGAAGGCCTCGGGCAGGAGCGCGTCGAGCCCCTCGCCCTCCTGCGCGCGCTTCTGCAGCTCGCGGGTCTTCTCGACGATCCCCTCGTCGGAGAGCTTTTCGAATTCCGGTTCGAGCGCGTTGATCTTCGCCACCAGCGGGCGCACCGATTTCACCTTGCGGTCGTTCGGCGTGCCGAAAACCTTCTTCGCAACAGTTCCGAGGCCCAGCATGTTGTCTCCGCGGGTTCGTCTGACCAAATCGTGTGAATTGCCACCTTGCCGCACCCGGGGCGCTTGCCTAGAACGGCAAGCGGATAAGGACGGATGGGCCTTCACAAGCCTGTTGGCGATGTAAGGGGCAGCCGTCTGAGTGTCAACGCCGCGGGCCGCCGCGGCCCTTGCAGGAGTGGCTTTGATGCCGAATTTCACGAAACTGTTTGGGACCGTGGCCGTGATCGGCTGCCTCGGCACCGCCGTCCTCGCCGAAGATGCGAAGCCTGCGGTGCGCACCGATCTGAGCCCCGACACGGTGGTGGCGAAGGTCAATGACCAGGAAATCACGCTCGGCATGATGCAGACGGTGCGCGACGGGCTGCCGGCGCAGTATCAGTCGCTGCCCGATCAGACGCTGTTCGACGGCATCCTCGATCAGCTGATCCAGCAGACCGCGCTTTCGGAGATCGGCGAGGGGATGAAGACCCATCGCGACGAGATCGCTCTCGAGGTCGACAAGCGCGCCTATTATGCCGGGCAGCTCCTGAACTACACCGCCGAGCGCGCGGTGAGCGACGAGGCGCTGAAGAAGGCTTATGACGACAAATACGCCAAGGCCGAGCCCTCGAAGGAATATCACGCCGCCCATATCCTCGTGCCGACCGAGGACGAGGCGAAGGCGATCAAGGCCGAGATCGACGGCGGCAAGGATTTCGCCGAAGAGGCGAAGGCGAAGTCGCAGGATGGTGCGGCGGCCAATGGCGGCGATCTTGGCTGGTTCGCGCTCGACCAGATGGTGAAGCCCTTCGCCGATGCGGTCGCGGGGATGAAGGACGGCGAAGTCGCCGGCCCGATCCAGACCGAATACGGCTGGCACATCATCAAGCTCGAGGGCACGCGGCTGGCGAAGGCGCCGACGCTCGACGAGGCGCGCGAGGAACTTTCCGGCGATCTGCGCCAGAAGGCCGTCGAGGACCGCGTGACGGAGACCGTCGCCAAGGCCAAGGTCGAAAAGATGACCGATGGCATCGATCCGACGATCCTCAAGGATGACAAGGTCTTCGGGGCCAAGTAAGCCTGAGGCAAGTCACGGAACGGCGGAGCGGAAGATGGGCAAGTCGAAGGAACTCGAAGGCAAGGTCGCCAAGCTGAAGGCGAAGGTGAAGAAGCTGAAGGCGCGTCTGGAGACGGCCGCCGAGGGCGTCGCAGGCGAGATCCGCGCGGAGATCGCCGAGGTGAAGGCGAAGGTGAAATCCCCCGTCTCGCCGCTTGCGCCCGCCGCTTTCCCGGCGCTTCCGGTGATCGAGGGCGTCGAATTCGCCGCCGCTCCGGCCGGGGTCCGCTATGCGGGCCGCACCGATGTGATGCTGGCGAAGATCGCGCCGGGCGCCGCGATCGCGGGGGTGTTCACCACCTCCTCGACGCGCGCGGCCTGCGTGCTCGACTGCCAGGCGAAGCTGAAGGGCAAGGTCGACGAAACCGCCGGCGCCGCGATCGTGGTGAACTCGGGCAATGCCAACGCCTTCACCGGGGCGCTCGGGCAGGAGGCGGTCGATGCCGTCACCGGCGCGGTCGCCGCGGCGCTCGGCATGCCGGCTGCGCGCGTGTTCTCCTCCTCGACCGGGGTGATCGGCGAGCCGCTGCCCTATGACCGCATCGTCGAGGCCGTCCCCGGCCTCGTCGGCGCGCTCGACGCCGGCGGCATGGAGGCCGCGGCGCGCGCGATCATGACCACCGACACCTTCCCGAAAGGGGCGATGGCGGAGGTTCAGGGCGAGGGCGGCGTGATCAAGATCGCCGGCATCGCCAAGGGCTCGGGGATGATCGCGCCGAACATGGCGACGATGCTCGTCTATATCTTCACCGATGCCGCGATCGAGGCGAAGGCGCTGCAAAAGATGCTCTCGCGCAACGTCGATGACACGTTCAATGCGATCACGGTGGACAGCGACACTTCGACCTCCGACGCGCTGATCCTGGCCGCGACGGGCAAATCCGCCGCCGCGCCGATCGGCGACATGCGCTCGAAGGTGGCGCGCGATTTCGAGGCGGCGCTGCGCGGCGTGATGCTCGATCTCGCGCAGCAGGTGGTGAAGGACGGTGAGGGCGCGACGAAATTCGTCGAGATCCGCGTCACCGGCGCCGAGACACCCGAGGATGCGCATCGCGTCGCGATGGCGGTGGCGAACTCGCCGCTGGTGAAGACGGCGATCGCCGGCGAGGACGCGAACTGGGGCCGCGTCGTGGCCGCGGTGGGCAAGTCGGGCGCGAAGGCCGATCGCGACAGGCTCAGGATCAGCTTCGGCGACATGGTGCTGGCCGAGAAGGGCTGGCGCGCGCCGGAGTATTCGGAAGAGGCCGCGAGCGCCTATATGAAGAACCAGGAGCTGGTGCTCGGCGTCGATCTTGGCCTCGGCGCCGCGGCGAAGACGGTCTGGACCTGCGATCTGACCCATCGCTACATCGACATCAACGCGGATTACCGCTCGTGAGTGGTGGCTGCGGCGCGCATCTTCCCGCCCCGGTCACCTCGGGGCGGATCGTGCTCGTCTCCGCCGTGGCGCTGATCGACGTCGACGGCCGCGTGCTGCTTGCGCAGCGGCCGGCGGGCAAGTCGCTTGCCGGGCTCTGGGAATTCCCGGGCGGCAAGGTCGAACCCGGCGAGACGCCCGAGGCCGCGTTGATCCGCGAGCTGCAGGAAGAGATCGGCATCGAGACCTGGCACAGCTGCCTTGCGCCGCTCGCCTTCGCCTCGCACAGCTACCCCGATTTCCACCTGCTGATGCCGCTTTTCGCCTGCCGCAAATGGGGGGGCATCGTCACCCCGCGCGAGGGGCAGGAGCTCGCCTGGGTGCGCCCCGAACGGCTGCGCGACTACCCGATGCCGCCCGCCGACGAGCCGCTGATCCCGATCCTGCGCGACTGGCTCTGAATGCCGCGCCGCAGCACTGCATCTGCAGAAAATCCCTGAAAAAACAAAGGTTAACGCATTGCATTGATGCGTTTTCGTTTACAATCTGTTAGGACTTGGCCACTAACCTCGTCCGCATCAGAGATTTGGGAGGATGTCTATGCTTCGGACCATCGTCGTGGGGAGCTGCGTCTCGGTTCAGGGGACGTTCGAGCATCAGCTCGACAACGGAAAGATCGTCGTTCGCGTCGGTGACCGCCTCTATGCGGGCCGTCCGGTGACGAAGAAGGCCGCCTGAGGCCCGACTGCCAGCTGCCGAAAACAAAAAGGGGGGCTCATGCCCCCCTTTGACTTTTCTGTTCGCCGCCTGCGCGGGATGCGAGCGCGCCCTTACAGGCTGCGCTCGACCTCCTCGCGCTCGAAGATTTCGATGACATCGCCATTGCGGATATCGTCGTAATTCTCGAAAGCCATGCCGCATTCCTGGCCGGAGATGACCTCCTTCACCTCGTCCTTGAAGCGCTTGAGCGTCTTCAGCGTGCCCTCGTGGACGACGACGTTGTCGCGCAGCAGGCGCACGCCCGCCGAACGCCGCGCCACGCCCTCGGTGACGAGGCAGCCCGCGACTTTGCCGACGCCGGAGACCTTGAAGACCTCCTTGATCTCGGCATAGCCGATGAAATGCTCGCGCACCTCGTTCTTGAGCAGGCCGGAGGCCGCCGCCTTGATGTCGTCGACCAGGTCATAGATGATCGAGTAGTAGCGGATCTCGACGCCCTTCTGGTTCGCCGCGGCACGGGCCGGGGCGTTCGCACGGACGTTGAAGCCGATCACCGGCGCCCCAGACGCCTCGGCGAGGCCCACGTCGCTTTCGGTGATCGCGCCGACGCCGGAGTGGATAACGCGCACCCGCACCTCGTCGTTGCCGATCTTCTCGAGCGCCTGGACGATCGCCTCGGCGGAGCCCTGCACGTCGGCCTTCACCACCACCTGAAGCTCGGCCACGTTCTCGTCGGCCTTGGCCTTCGCCATCAGCTGTTCGAGCGTGGTCGCGGCACCGGCGGCGGCGCGCTTGTCCTTCGCGGCCGAGATCCGGTAATCGGCGATCTCGCGGGCCTGCGCCTCGGTCTCGACGACGTTCAGCACGTCGCCCGCCTCGGGCGTGCCGTTGAGGCCGAGCACCTCGACCGGAACCGACGGCCCGGCGGTGTCGACGCGGTCGCCCTTGTCGTTGATCAGCGCGCGGACCTTGCCCCACTGCTCGCCGACGACGAAGATGTCGCCCTTGTTCAGCGTGCCGTTCTGCACCAGCACCGTCGCGACCGGGCCACGACCGATGTCGAGCTTGGCCTCGATCACCGCGCCCTGCGCCGCACGATGCGGGTTGGCGCGGAGTTCAAGGATCTCGGCCTGAAGCGCGATCGCCTCGAGCAGAGTGTCGAGCCCCTTGCCGGTCTTCGCCGAAACTTCGACGGCCTGGGTTTCGCCGCCCATCTCTTCGACGACGACTTCGTGCTGCAGCAGATCGGTGCGGACCTTCTGCGCATTGGCAGCGGGCTTGTCGATCTTGTTGATCGCGACGATCATCGGCACCTTCGCCGCCTTGGCGTGGTTGATCGCCTCGATCGTCTGCGGCATCACGGCGTCATCGGCCGCCACCACCAGCACGACGATGTCGGTGACCTGGGCACCGCGCGCGCGCATCGAGGTGAAGGCCGCGTGGCCGGGGGTGTCGAGGAAGGTCAGCGTCGCACCCGATTCGGTTTTCACCTGATAGGCGCCGATATGCTGGGTGATGCCGCCGGCCTCGCCCGAGACGACGTTGGCGTGACGGATCGCATCGAGCAGCGAGGTCTTGCCGTGGTCGACGTGGCCCATGATGGTGACGATCGGCGGACGCGGCTCGAGATCCTCGGCCTTGTCCTCGACGGTGTCGATCACCTGCTCGACGTCCGCGTCGGAAACGCGCACGGCGTGGTGGCCGAATTCCTCGATCACGAGTTCCGCGGTGTCGGCGTCGATGGTCTGGTTCGAGGTGACCATCATGCCCATCTTCATCAGCGCCTTCACGACATCGGCGGCGCGTTCGGCCATCCGGTTCGCGAGTTCGGAGACGACGATGGTTTCCGGCAGCTGCACGTCACGCGCCTGCTTCTCGGCCTTCTGGCCGAAGCCCATCGCCTTCTGCCGCGCCTTTTCCTGCTTGCGCTTCATCGCGGCGAGCGAGCGCTGACGCCCGCCTTCGCCCTCGATGTCGCTCAGGCTGAGCTTGCCGGCACGACGGCCCTCGTCGCCCTTGCCCTTGCCGCGGCTGTCGCGATCGGCCGCACCGCCGCTGCGATCGTCGCGATCGCGGTCGGTCTTGCGCGGGCCGGTGGCGGAAACGCCCTTCGTCGCCGCGCGCGCCGCAGCCGCCTCGGCCGCCGCCGGATCGGCGGGGGTGGCGGGCTTCGCCGCGGGCTTCGCCCGGACCTCTTCCTTCTTCTTCTCGCGCAGCTCCGCCTCGCGGGCCTTGCGCTCGTCTTCCTCGGCCTTCAGCCGCAGCGCTTCCTCGCGCTCGCGCTCTTCGCGCTCCTTGGCCTCGATCTCGGCACGGCGGCGCTCACGCTCTTCCTCGCGGGCCTTTTCCTCGGCCACACGCTGCGCAGCCTCCTCGACCTCGCGGGCCTTGGCGGCCTGAAGCGCGCGCAGGCGGCGTTCCATCTCCGCATCGGAGATCCCGGCAGGACGACGCGACGGATCGCCGAGGTTGGGCGAACCGGCGGCCTTGGCCGAGGCGCCACCGGGTTTCGGCACCACAACCTTCTTGCGCTTGGTCTCGACCACCACGTTCTTGGTGCGCCCGTGGCTGAAGCTCTGCTTCACCGAACCGGGACGATTGCCGCCAAGGCCGAGAGGTTTCTTGCCATCCGTATCGTTCATGCCGTCTTACTATCCTTCATGGCGGGCTTGCCGCCGTCCTGCTTGCGCATCCCCGCAAGCCTTGCCGCTTCTCTAATCACACGCGGGGTGAGTCCGCCAGCCGCAAGCGCGCCGTGTATCGCACGGTCGCGGCCAAAAGCCAAACCCAATTCCGACGAGGTGAGACAGCCGAACCAGCGGCCACCCTCCGGGGTCCAGAGCTTGCCCTTGCCACGGTCGGAGCCATCGGAGGCCTGGAACAGAACCCGGGCCCTGCCTTCGGCAAGCCAGCCCTTCACCTTCTCGAAGCCGACGACAGCGCCGCCGGTCTTGCGCGAGAGAGAGATAAGCTCGACCACGCGATGGGCAAGCCCCTCCTCGACCAGATCGGCAAGATTTTCGGGCAGTTTCACCGGTGCCCTGGCCGCGCGCGCGAAAAGCCCTTTCGCCGCGGCCTTGTCGATCACCGCGCGTTCCGCGGTGACCCAGATCCCGCGACCCGGCAGCTTTTCCGCCAGGTCGGGGAAGATCGTGCCATCGGGGCCGAGCACGAAACGCACGAGCCCGGCCTTGGGCTGCACGTCACCCGTGACGATGCAGCGCCGTTCCGGCTCCTCGTTCAGTTTTTCCCGGCCCCCGCGGCTCATTCTTCGGTCGCCTCTTCCTCGGTTTCCTCGGCCTCTTCCGCGGCCTCGAGTTCCGACGGATCGACCCAGCCAAGCTGGATGCGCGCCGTCATGATGAGGGTCTGCGCGTCTTCGAGGCTCAGATCGAACTTCTCGAGAATGCCCTCGTCCTTGACGCGGGCGCCGTCGACCGTGGTCCAGCCGCCGGCCAGTTCCCAGTCGGCGCAGGTCGCGAAATCTTCGAGCGTCTTGATGCCGTCCTTGGCGAGCGCCTCGATCATCTGCGGGGTCAGCCCCTCGAAATCGAAGAGCGACTGCTCGACGCCCATTTCCTTCGCGGCCTCGAGCGCCTTGCGGTTCTGCTCCTCGATGAAGTCGCGGGCACGTGCCTGCAGTTCCGACGCGGTGCCCTCGTCCACGCCCTCGATCGCAAGCAGCTCGTCGATATCGACGTAAGCCACTTCCTCGAGGTTGGTGAAGCCCTCGGCCACGAGGAGCTGCGCGAAGAATTCGTCGAGATCGAGCGCATCGACGAAGAGCTTGGTGCGCTCGGCAAATTCCGCCTGACGACGCTGCGATTCCTCGGCCTCGGTCAGGATGTCGATGTCGAGACCGGTCAGCTGCGAGGCGAGGCGCACGTTCTGGCCACGGCGGCCGATCGCGAGCGAGAGCTGCTCGTCGGGCACCACGACCTCGATCTTGCCGGCGTCCTCGTCGACCACGACCTTCGACACTTCGGCCGGTTGCAGCGCGTTCACGAGGAAGGTCGCCTGATCCTCGTTCCACGGGATGATGTCGATCTTCTCGCCCTGCAGCTCGCCGACCACGGCCTGCACGCGCGAGCCGCGCATGCCGACGCAGGCGCCGACCGGGTCGATCGAGTTGTCATAGGAGATCACCGCGATCTTCGCGCGCGAGCCCGGGTCACGGGCCACGGCCTTGATCTCGATGATGCCGTCGTAGATCTCCGGCACTTCCATCTTGAAGAGCTCGGCCATGAACTGCGGATCGGTGCGGCTGAGGAAGATCTGCGGGCCACGGGTCTCGCGGCGGACGTCCTTGACATAGGCGCGGATGCGGTCGTTCGGGCGATAGCTTTCGCGGCCGATCTTTTCGTTGCGGCGCAGGATCGCCTCGCCACGGCCGATATCGACGATGATATTGCCGTATTCCTCGCGCTTGACGACGCCGTTGATGATCGTGCCCTTGCGATCCTTGAACTCGTCATACTGACGGTCACGTTCGGCTTCGCGCACCTTCTGCAGGATCACCTGCTTGGCCGATTGCGCCGCGATGCGGCCAAGATCGACCGGCGGAACCTCGTCGATGATCTCATCGCCGATCTCGGGGTTCGGCTTGTATTGCTTCGCCTGCGCGACGGTCAGCTGAGCCTGATAGTTCTCGACCTCCTCATCGGCCACGACCGTGCGCACGCGGGTGAAGGCGGCGCGCCCCGTCTTGCGGTCGATATGGACGCGGATGTCCATCTCGGAGCCGTAGCGCGACTTCGCCGCCCGCGCGAGGCTGTCCTCCATCGCCTGGATCACCAGATCCGGGTCGATCATCTTCTCGCGCGCGACGGCCTCGGCCGTTTGCAGCAGTTCGAGCTGGTTGGCAGAGGTGATTGCCATCTCTCAGGTCTCCTCGTCGGGGGAATTCTGGTCGTCTTCTTCGGTTTCGATCTCGTCGAACTTCTCTTCGTCGATCACGCCGGCGGCCTTGCGCTGGCGCAGCATCTCTTCGATCAGCTCGTCGGTCAGGATCAGTTTCGCATCGGCGAGCCAGTCGAACTGCAGGCCGATCACGACCTCCTCGCCCTGCTCCTCGATCTCGATCAGCACCTCGTCGCCCTCGGTGCCGCGCAGCATGCCCTTGAAGCGCTTGCGCCCGTCGATCTGTTCGGTGGTCTCGATCCGGGCCTCGTAGCCTTCCCAGATGTCGAAATCCTTGAGCCGGGTCAGCGGCCGGTCGATGCCCGGGCTCGAGATCTCGAGCGTGTAGCGCTCCTCGATCGGGTCGTCGACGTCGAGCGTCGCGGAAACCGCGGTCGAGATCGCGGCGCAGTCGTCGACGTCGATGCCGCCCTCGGGCCGGTCGGCCATGATCTGCAGCAGCGGATGGCGACCGCCCTGCATGCGCAGGCGGATCAGCTCGAAGCCGAGCCCCTCGATCACGGGCGAGACGATTTCCGCCAGACGCCGGTCGATCGCGGTCTTGGCGATCAGGTCGCTCATGGTTCCGATCCCTCAAAACAAAAAACGGGCCGTAGCGGCCCGCAAAACTTATCGGTGGGCGTCAGGTTTGGACCCCGGCGCGCCGCTGTTGAGGGGCATATAGGCGAAACGCCCCGAGTCTGCAAGTTTTCTTTGCAGGCAGGCTCAGCCGCGCATCCGGTCCATCGTGGCGACGAGGGCGGCGGTGATGCCCGGCTCGCTCAGCGCATGGCCCGCGGCGGGGATCATCCGCAGCTCGGCACGGTCCCAGCCCTGCGCCAGACGCCAGGCCGAGACCGGCGGGCAGATCATGTCCATCCGCCCCTGCACGATCGTGGCGGGGATATGCTCGATCCGCGCGCGATCGCGCAGGATCTGGCCGTCCTCCTCGAGGAAGGCGGCATTGCTGAAATAGTGGTTCTCGAGCCGGGCGAAGGCGCGCGCGTAATCGGGCGGCGCCTCGCCGGGGAAGCCGTCGAAATCGACGGAAGCCAGCGCGTTTTCCCACATCGCCCAGATCCGGGCAAAGCGCGCCTCCTGCGCGTAATCGCCTGAAAACAGCCGCTTGTGATAGGCGGCGATCAGATCGCCCTGTTCACTTTCCGGGATCGCGCCGGTGAACTGCGCCCAGAGATCGGGGAAGAACTGCCCCGCACCGCCGGCATAGAACCAGTCGAGCTCGGAGCGCGTGGCCAGAAAGACGCCGCGCAGCACCAGCGCCTCGACCCGCTCGGGATGGGTTTCGGCGTAAAGCAGCGAGAGCGTCGCGCCCCAGCTGCCGCCGAAGACGATCCAGCTCTCGATGCCGAGGGCGGTGCGGATCTTCTCCATGTCGGAGACGAGATCCCAGCTGGTATTGCCGGTGACCGAGGCATGCGGCTTCGACAATCCGCAGCCGCGCTGGTCGAACAGGATGATCCGGTAATGCGCCGGATCGAAATAGCGCCGCATCGCCGGGCTCGAGCCGCCGCCCGGCCCGCCGTGGCAGACGATGACCGGGCGCCCGTTCGGATGGCCCGATTGCTCGACATAGATGCGATGGCCGCCGCCCACCTCCATCAGACGCTGATCGAAGGCCTCGATCGGCGGGTAGAGAAAGGTCGCGGCTGTGCGTTTTTGCCCTGCGGTTCTGTCCATGAGGGGACTATATAGTGCCCTGACGCCGCCCGCCACGGGGGCGATGGAACTTGGCCCGGAGGAGTGCATGGAAGCCGCGACGAAGACGATCGACCCCGCTGAGGTGGCGAAATTCGAGGCAATGGCCGCCGAATGGTGGGATCCGAACGGCAAGTTCAAGCCGCTGCACATGCTCAACCCCTGCCGACTCGATTACATCGTGACGCAGATCGCCGCACAGTTCGGCCGCGATCCGAAGGCGCCGCGCCCGTTCGAGGGGCTGCGGCTGCTCGACATCGGCTGCGGCGGCGGGCTGCTGAGCGAGCCGATGGCGCGGCTTGGCGCGACGGTGGTGGGCGCGGATGCCGCGGGCGGCAATATCCCGGTCGCGCGGCTGCATGCCGAGCAATCCGGCCTCGAGATCGACTATCGCCACTGTGCGGCCGAGGATCTCGCCGCCGCGGGCGAGCGGTTCGACGTGGTGCTGGCGATGGAGATCATCGAGCATGTCGCCGATCCGCAGGGTTTCGTGAACACCTGCGCGGAGCTGCTCGCCCCCGGCGGGCTGATGTTCTGCTCGACGATGAACCGCAATCCGAAGAGCTACATGATGGCGATCATCGGCGCCGAGCGGGTGATGCGCTGGCTGCCGGTCGGCACCCATGACTGGTCGAAATTCGTCACGCCGGACGAGCTTTACGCGCTGATCCGCACCGCCGCGCTCGACCCGGTCGACCGCAAGGGCATGGTTTTCAACCCGATCGCCTGGCGCTGGTCGCTGTCGGATCGCGATCTGAGCGTGAATTACGTCACCGCAAGCGTGAAACGCTGAACCGGGGCTCTGCCCCGGACCCCGGGATATTTCGACACTTTGGAAGAGCGTTTCCAAAGTGACCAAATATCCCGGGGGAGCTGCGCAAGCAGCGGGGGCAGCGCCCCCCTCTTACTTCGCCTTCGGACGAAACGCGGCGATCTTCGCGGTGTCGGTCTCGATGAACCCCGCCCCGATCAGGTCGAGGCAATAGGGCACGGCGGCGAAGACCGCGTTCAGGCAGGTGGCGATTGCCGAGGGCTTGCCCGGCAGCGTGATGATCAGCGACTTGCCGGCGATGCCCGCCGACTGGCGCGACAGGATCGCGGTGGGCACTTCGCGCAGCGAGGCGCGGCGCATCTCCTCGCCGAAACCGGCGAGTTCCTTTTCGATCACTTCGGAGACGCCTTCTGGCGTTTCGTCGCGCGGCGCGGGGCCGGTGCCGCCGGTGACGAGGATCAGATCCGCCTCTTCGGCCACGAGGGCGCGCAGCGTGTCGGCCACGCTTTCGCGCCCGTCGGGGATGATGTGGCGGGTGATGGCGAGCGGCGTGGTGACCACGCCGCGCAGCCAGTCCTCGCAGCCCGGGCCGCCCTTGTCCTCGTACTCCCCGCGCGAGGCGCGGTCGGAGACGGTGACGATGGCGGCGCGGGGCTGCGAGAGGCTCATTTCTTCGCCACGCGCGCGTTGCGAGTCGCGATCAGCTTGAGGCGCAGGGCGTTCAGGTGGATGAAGCCCGCCGCGTCGCGCTGATCGTAGGCGCCCGCGTCTTCCTCGAAGGTCACGTGCTTTTCGGAATAGAGCGAGTAGTCCGACCAGCGCGCCACGGTCCGCGCCGAGCCCTTGTAAAGCTTCAGCTTCACGGTGCCGGTGACATATTCCTGCGTCTTGTCGATCAGCGCCTGCAGAGCCTCGCGCTCGGGCGAGAACCAGAAGCCGTTGTAGATCAGCTCGGCATAGCGCGGCATGATCGAGTCCTTGAGGTGGCCCGCGCCGCTGTCCAGCGTGATCTGCTCGATGCCGCGGTGGGCTTCCAACAGGATGGTGCCGCCGGGGGTTTCGTAGACGCCGCGCGACTTCATCCCGACGAAGCGGTTTTCCACGAAATCGAGCAGCCCGATGCCATGCTTGCCGCCCAGCTCGTTGAGCTTGGTCAGGATCGTCGCGGGCGACATCTTCTCGCCGTTGATCGCGACGGCGTCGCCCTTTTCGAAGGTGACTTCGATGAATTCGGGCTCGTTCGGGGCCTGTTCGACCGGCACGATGCGCTGCGCGACGTAATCGGGCGCCTCTTCGGCCGGGTTCTCGAGCACGGTGCCCTCGGAGGAGGTATGCAGCAGGTTCGCGTCGACGGAGAAGGGCGCCTCGCCGCGCTTGTTCTTCGCGATCGGGATCTGGTTCTGTTCGGCGAATTCGAGCAGCTTCGTGCGCGAGGTCAGATCCCAGAGCCGCCAGGGCGCGATCGTCTTGATCGAGGGATCAAGCGCGGCGACGCCGAGTTCAAAGCGGACCTGGTCATTGCCCTTGCCGGTCGCGCCATGCGCCACCGCATCGGCGCCGGTGCGCTGCGCGATCTCGACCAGATGCTTCGAGATCAGCGGCCGCGCGATCGAGGTGCCGAGCAGGTAAAGCCCTTCGTATTGCGCATTCGCCCGGAACATCGGGAAGACGAAGTCGCGCACGAATTCCTCGCGCAGGTCGAGGATGTTGATGTTCTCTTCCTTGATGCCGAGCATCAGCGCCTTTTGCCGCGCCGGCTCCAGCTCCTCGCCCTGACCGAGATCGGCGGTGAAAGTCACCACCTCGCAGCCGTATTCGGTCTGCAGCCATTTCAGGATGATCGAGGTGTCGAGACCGCCCGAATAGGCCAGCACGACTTTCTTGGGAGCGGACATGGATGCCTCCGAGTTTGAACTTTCGCGCGGGTCTAGTGCGTTTTCCCCTGTATCTCAAGGGCTGCGGTGCGCGGGGCAGCGCCGGAATTGTGCCCCATACAAAGGCCGCAAGCCGCGAAATCTCCTTGCGCGGCGGCGCGCGGCGCGCGACATCTGCGCCATGACCCAGTTCGCCCTTTCCGCCCTCGCCGCCACCCGCGCCCTGCGCGCGCTCTTCGAGCCGACGCCGCTGCAGCGCAACGCGCTCCTCTCGAAACGCTATGGCGCGGAGATCTGGCTCAAGCGCGAGGATCTGACGCCGGTGCGCAGCTACAAGCTGCGCGGCGCCTTCACCGCGATGCGCAAGCTGCGCGCGCAGGATCCCGAGGCAAGGCATTTCGTCTGCGCCTCGGCGGGCAATCACGCGCAGGGCATGGCCTTCGCCTGCCGGCATTTCGGGGTGAAGGGGACGATCTTCATGCCGGTGACGACGCCGCAGCAAAAGATCGACAAGACCCGCGTCTTCGGCGGCGATGCGGTCGAGATCGTGCTGACGGGGGATTATTTCGACCAGACGCTGGCGGCATCGCAGGCCTATTGCGCCGAGGTGGGGGCGCATTTTCTGGCCCCCTTCGACGATGCCGACGTGATCGAGGGGCAGGCCTCGGTGGGTGTCGAGATCCTCGATCAGCTGGGCTCCGCGCCCGATCTGGTGATTCTGCCGGTGGGCGGTGGCGGCCTTGCCGCCGGGGTGACCGGCTATCTGCGCGCGACGGCGCCGGCCACCGATTTCCGCTTCGTCGAGCCGCTCGGCGGGGCGAGCCTGACCGCGGCGATCGAGGCCGGTGCGCCAGTGACGCTGAAACAGGTCAACAGTTTCGTCGATGGCGCCGCGGTGGCGCGGATCGGGGCGCTGCCCTTTGCCGCGCTCGACTGGGTGCGCCCGGATCAGATCCTGCGCGCGCCCGAGGACCGGATCTGCGTGACCATGCTCGAGATGCTGAACCACGAGGGGATCGTGCTCGAACCGGCCGGGGCGCTGGCGCTCGACGTGCTGCCCGAGCTGGCCGATCAGATCCGCGGCAAGACCGTGGTCTGCGTCACCTCCGGCGGCAATTTCGACTTCGAGCGTCTGCCCGAGGTCAAGGAACGGGCGCAGCGCTATTCCGGTCTGAAGAAATATTTCATCCTGCGCATGCCGCAGCGCCCCGGGGCGCTGCGCGAATTCCTGCAAATGCTCGGCCCCGACGACGATATCGCGCGATTCGAATATCTGAAGAAATCCGCGCGCAATTTCGGTTCGGTGCTGATCGGGATCGAGACGAAACAGGCCGCAGCCTTTGATGCGCTGATGGAAAAGCTGGACGCAGCCGGCTTTTCCTATCGCGACATTACCGAAGATGCGGCCCTCGCCGAGTTCCTGATCTGACGGCGCGGGGCCGCTCCGCCGCGGTCAGGCCGCAGCCAGAAATTCGTCGACGCGCCCCATGAAGACCGCTTTCGAATCGCTGTAGCAGGCGAGGATCGCGGAAATGTCGACGCTGGCCGCGCCGCCCGCATTGCAGCGGCGCTCCCCATCCTGACACATCGCACCGAAATCCCGGAACCCGAGGTTGAGCGCCGATCCCTTCAGGAAATGCAGCTCGTCACCGAGTTTCTCGGGGCGCTGCCCGAGCGTCATCACCACGCCCTCGACCTCGTCGAGGAACAGTTCGAGCACCTCGGCAAAGCCTTCGGCGCCAATTTCGGATCGCAGCTCGGCAACCCGGGTCCAATCAATCATCTCACCCTCCACGGGATAGTGGCACTCCTTCACCAGCCCCGAGCCTAGCGTGCAATGCTTGCCGAAGGCTTAATCGCGAAAGGTTGAAATGCTTCACCGGATGTTAAGCCTGGGCGGTCATGCTGCTGCGAAACTTCATGATCGACGAGTGCATTTTGTCCCAGACCAGGCCAGACCAGCGGAATGCGGGAGCTCCCCCGGCACGCAGCGCCTCGCGCCGGGTGCTTGTCGTCGACGACAGCCGCATGCAGCGTCGCATCCTCTCCGCGCAGCTCTCGCGCTCGGGCTATGAGGTGATCGAAGCGGGCAGTGCGGATGAGGCGCTGGAGCTCTGCCGCAAGATCGAACCGGACATCGTGCTGTCCGACTGGGTGATGCCGGGCATGTCCGGGATCGAATTCTGCCGTGAATTCAGGCGGATGGATCGTTCCGGCTATGGCTATTTCGTGCTGCTGACCTCGAAGACGGAAAAGAACGAGGTGGCGGAGGGGCTGGAAAGCGGCGCCGACGATTTCCTCGGCAAGCCGGTCAATGGCGATGAGCTGCGCGCGCGGCTCTCCGCGGGGGAGCGCATCCTGCGCATGGAGCGCGAGCTGAAGGAGAAGAATCGCCTGCTCTCCTCGACGCTGCGCGAATTGCAGGGGCTTTACGACTCGATCGACCGCGATCTGACCGAAGCCTGCAAGCTGCAGCAGAGCCTGGTGAAGGAGCGCTTCCGCTCCTTCGGCAATGCCCAGGTCTCATTGATGCTGCGACCCTCGGGCCATGTCGGGGGCGATCTCGTCGGGTTCTTTCCGATCAATGCGCGGCGCGTCGGCCTCTATGGCATCGACGTCTCCGGCCACGGCATCACCTCGGCGCTGATGACGGCACGGCTCGCGGGCTATCTCTCCGGGTCGTCGCCCGACCAGAACATCGCGCTGATCCAGACGGAATACGGCTTTTACGACGCGCGCGAACCGGCCGATCTCGCCGCCTATCTCAATACGCTCGTGCTCGAGGAGATGGCGACGGAAAGCTATTTCACCCTGATCTATGCCGATGTCGACCTGATCTCGGGCGAGGTTGCGCTGGTGCAGGCGGGGCACCCCTATCCGGCGGTCCTGCGTGCGAATGGCAGCGTCGAATTCCTCGGCACCGGCGGCATGCCCGTCGGCCTGCTGCCGGAGGCGGAATACGAGACGGTGCGCACGCGGCTGACCCCCGGGGATCGGCTTTTCCTCGGTTCCGACGGCATCACCGAGGCAAGCGCCCCCGACGGCCGGCTTTGCGCCGAGGAGGGGCTGGCGCGCCTGCTTGCCGACAATGCCGGGCTGCGCGCCGGGGCCTTTCTCGACGCGCTTTACTGGCGTTTGCAGAAATTCACCGATGACGAGTTGAACGACGACATCTCCGCCGTTCTCTTCGAATTCGACGGCGCGAAGGAGAATGTCGGCTGAGACTCAGGGCTCGTGCAGCGCCTCGCGCGACTTGTAGAGCGGCTTGAGCAGATATTGCAGGATCGTCTTTTCGCCGGTGTGCAACTCGACCGTCGCCTGCATGCCCGGGCGGATCTCCAGGCTGCGCTGGCGCTCGGTCAGATGGGTTAGATCGACGCGCAGCGTGACCTTGTAATAGGGCTGCGCCTGCGGGTCGCGCTCATCCTTGAACGTATCGGCGGAGACGAAATGCACGGCCCCCTGCAGGCTGCCATAGATCGTGTAGTCATAGGCCGAGAGCTTGATCGTCGCATCCTGCCCGAGCTTCACATTGGCGATGTCCTTCGGCGCGATCCGCGCCTCGATGAACATCTCCTCGTCGAGCGGGATGATCTGCAGGATCTCCTCACCCGGGCGCACGACGCCCCCTATCGTGGTGACGGAAAGCTTGTTCACCACGCCGCGCATCGGCGCGGTCAATGTGGTGCGCGCGAGCTGATCCTGCGAGAGCTTCAGCTGTTGCCGCAGCGAGCCGAGCTTTTCCAGCGTCTCGGAATAATCCGCGGCGCGCTCCAGCTCGGTCTTCGTCGAGATCTCGTTGAACTGCGCCTCCGCGTCGGAATAGCCCTTGCGCGCCTTGGTCACGTCGATCAGCGGCGCGATCTCCTTCTTGAACATGTTCTCCATCAGGTCGCGCTCGACCTTGGCCTGTTTCAGCACCGCCGCAGCCCCGTCCCGGCGCGAGCGGAAATCCGACATCCGCGCCTTCAGGAGCTCGCTTTCCGACTGCACGATGTCGGGCACGAGCTGCGCCTGTTCGTCCGTCACCTCGAAAGCGTCGAGCCCGTTCATCTCCGCTTCGAGTCGCAGCTGCCGAATCTCGAGCGAGGCGATCTGCGCGCGCAGGTCGTCGACCTGCGCCTTGTAGCTGGTGCCGTAGAGCCGGCCGAGCACCTGCCCCGGCGCGACCTCGTCGCCCTCGCTCACGTTGAGTTCGGCAAGGATCCCGCCCTCGAGGTTCTGGATGATCTGCGGCTTCGAGGAGGAGACGATCTCGCCGGGGCCGCGCACGATCTGGTCGACCGAGGCAAAGCCCGCCCAGACCAGAAAGATCGCCACCGTCACCGCGACGAGCCAGACGGTGACGCTGAGCCGTTTCGTCGCGCTGTGCACCGCGGAGGGGTCGACCGTCGTCATTTGCCCGCCCCCGCCGCCTTGGCCTTGGTCAGATGCGCGAGCACCGCGTCGCGCGGCCCGTCGACCGCCATCTTGCCGTTTTGCAGGATCAGCGTGCGCGCGGTGAGCGCGAGGATCGGCACGCGATGCGTCGCCACGATCGCGGTGCGCCCGGCAAGCCAGCCGTCGAGCCGGCTGACGAGGGTGGTCTCCAGCGTGGTGTCGAGCGCGGCGGTCGGCTCGTCGAGGATCACGACGGAGGGATCCTGCAGCCAGAGCCGCGCCCAGCCGATCGACTGGCGCTGCCCGACGGAAAGCCCCTCGCCGCCGTCGCGGATCTCGAGGTCGAGCCCGCGGGGATGGGCGCGCAGGAAGGGGCCGAGCCCGGCGAAGTCGAGCGCCTGGTAAAGCCGCTCCTCGTCGCGTTCGAGCTGGGTGAGGTTGAGGTTGTCGCGCAGCGTGCCGGAGAAGAGCCGCACATCCTGGCTCAGGTAGCCCACGGCGCGGCGCAGGTCGCGCGGATGCAGCTGACCGATGTCGACGCCGTCGAGCAGGATGCGCCCGCCCGAGGGTTCGTAGATGCCGGCAAGCAGCTTGAGCAGGGTCGATTTGCCCGAGCCGTTCGCACCGAGCACGGCGACGCGCTGCCCCGCGGGGATGCGCAGCGCCGGGATGTCGACGGTGGTCGCCCCCTCGGCATCGTATTTGAATTCGAGCTGGCGCAGCTCGAATTCGCCCGCGATCGCCTCGGCGCGCAGATAGGCGCGGCTCTCGGCCTGCACCTGATCGGCCTCGACGATCGCATCGAGCCCCTCGAGCGCGGCCTTGACGTTGGCCCAGCGCGCGAGCGTGCCGGCAAGCTGCGTCAGCGGGGCCAGCGTGCGCGAGGTCAGGATGCCGATCGCGATGATCGAGCCCACGGTGAACTCGCCGTCGAAGACCTTGTAGGCGCCGATCACCACGGCGCTGACATAGGTCGCCTGCTGGATCATCTGCGCCCAATAGGTCAGCATCGAGGAGAGCTTGCGTGAGCGGCTCGACTGCACCGCGGAAAGCGTGGTGAGCTCTTCCCAGATCCGCTTGAACCGGTCGGCGCCGCGCTGGGTGGCGACCGTCTCGTGTTCGTAGATCGCCTCGTGCAGGAGTTTCGCGGCCCGCGCGGATGCGCCCTGCGTCGAATGCGTCAGCGCGACCATCTTCTTCTGAAAGAGAAAGCCGGGCAGCACCATCAGCAGCGCCCCGACCAGCAGCACCCAGACCAGCGCGCCGCCGATCGAACCGACGAGCAGCAGGAAGACGAAGATGAAGGGGATGTCAGCAAGCGTACCGATCGTCGAGGCGGTGAAGAATTCGCGCACCGAGGAAAACTCGCGCATCGCCGAGAAGAGCTGCGAGGGGGAGCGCTTGCCGGGCGCGGCCTTCATGCCGAGCAACCGGTCCATCAGCAGTTTCTGCACGGTAAGCTCGATCTTGCGCCCGGCCATGTCCATCAGGCCCGAACGCGCGAGCTTCAGCGCCATCTCGAGGCAAAGCGCGAGCAGCGCGCCCAGCGCCAGAACCCAGAGCGTCGCCTCCGACTTGTGCGGGATGACGCGGTCATAGACCTGCATCGAGAACATCGCGACCGAGACGGCAAGCACATTGGCGAAAAGCGAGCCGACCGCGACCTCGACGAAGGCGCGGCGCTGGGCGCGGAAGGCGCCCCAGAACCAGTGCTCGCGCGCCTGCGCCGGGGCGTGGCGTTCCTCGAGCTGCTTGAGCGTGGTGCGGGCGCGGATGATGCGGCCCGAGAAATAGGGCGCGAAATCGGCGAGCGGCACTTCGGCGCGCTGATCGGCGCAGGTCTTGTCATAGACGAAGAGCGTCTCGCGCTCCTGCGCGATCACCAGCACCATCTGCCCGGAGGTCATCTGCGCGAGCGCGGGCCATTGCCCGGGGCTGAGCCGGTCGATCTCCTCGACGCTCGCCGTCATGCCGGCGACGCGCAACACCGCGGCGATATGTTCGGGCTGCACCTCGCCGCTGGCACCGCCGGTGACGGCCGCGGTCGCCTCGCCCACGGCGAGCAGCATCTGTTCGAGGATATCGGCGGCAGGCACCTGCGCGCCAAGCAGCCCGGCATAGGCGGCGGCCAATTCGGCGCGGGCCTTCGCGCGGGCGGGGGCGCGGGGGTTGGGCGTCTGCGGTGTCGGGGAGTGTTTCGGCAAAGCGCCCTCGGCGGCGCCGCTGACACGGGCCGCGTTGATATCGAACGCTATGATCCGCTCAGCCAAAAACCCCTACACCTTGTCAGATACTCGCCCCGCTCACCAATATCCCGTGTTGCCGCGCGATTTCCAGCTTTATCAGCGCGATGTCGTATTTGAGCCCGGCCTGCGCATGCGCCATGTCGGCATAGCTCTCGTACATGTTCACGAGCTCCATCAGCGTGCGCCGGCCCATGCGGTATTGCTCGGTAAACATGTCGAGCCCGGCCCCCGTTTCGGCCACGACCTGGGCATCGCGCACCTCCTTCGCCTCGAGCGCGGCAAGCTTCGCCTGCAGCGCGGCGAGGGTGAGTGCGTCATCCTGCCGCGCCTTCTCGACCCGCGCACCGGCGGCCTCCTCCGTCGCGTCGAGCGCGGCCAGCGTGTCCTTCGTGCCGAAGCCGAGCAGCTCGTCGACGCCGACGACGAGCCCGGTGCTCGGGCCGCCAGTGCCGGTCGCCGCCTGGGCCGAAAGCGTCGGCAGATGGCCGGCACGTTCGATCTTCGCCTGCGCCACGGTGCGGCCTTGCTCGGCCTTCGCCTCGGTGATCGAAAGCGCATCGGGCAACGCCGCGGGCAGCGGGAATTCCCCCAGCCCCGAGAGCCCGGCGACCGGGCGCGCCGTCATCGCCTGCAACTGCGCAAGCGCCGTCGCCGCACTGTCGCGGTCGGATTGCGCCGTCGCCCTGATCTCGTCGAGCTTCTGCGCCAGCACCCGCGCTTCGGACTTGTCCGAGAGCCCGCCTTCGACGCGCTGCTCCATGATGTGGTTGAATTCGCCGATCTTCGCCGCCGAGCGTTCCGCCACCGCCGCCTGCGCCTGCGCCTTCTGCGCGGTGATATAGGCCTTGAGCCCCTCGGCCACGGTGTCGTTCATCTCGCTCGAAAGCGAGACCGCCGCCACCTCGACATCCGCCGCGGCATAATCGCGTTCGGCCCGTTTCGCGCCATTGTCCCAAAGTACCTGCTCGAGCACGAGCTGGGTGACGAGATCGCCGAGCGAGCTGAGCGTCACGGTCGGACCGATCTGCGGCAGCCAGTTCTTCGACTTCGCCTTGGCGGTGAGCCGCGCGACGCGCAGCTCCGCCTTGGCCGAGCCCTTGGCATCGTCGAGCACCGCCTGCGCCACCTGCCCATAGGCATCGGAGCCGCGCAGGATCGAGCTGCGCGCGCCGAGATCGGCGATGATCGCCGAGCTTTCCTGCGTGGTGCCGGGCTTGCCGGGCGCCGGCATGCCGCTGGTCGAGGGGGAGAAGGCCGAGCGGCTGGTCGGGAACGGGGTTCCCTCCATGCAACCGCTCAGACCTGCCGCGATCAGTCCCGCGGCCGTGATCCGGGCCACCGCAGAGGCCCGGATCAGCGGCTTTTGGCTGCTTCTCCGGGTCATCACCGCCCCCGATCAGATCGTCAGGTTGGTAATGTTGTCGTCGATGATCAGGCTCGCCCCGTCATCCCCCAGCGTGTAGATGCTGTAGGTATGGCCGCCGATCACCGTGTCGCCGCCGGTGTCCTCGGCGCCGATCGCGGTGACGTGGTCGGCGGAGTCGCCCTGGATGATCAGCGTGTTTTCCGGCCCGGTGATCGCCTCGAGCTGGCTTTCGGTGATCGTGAGCTGCGCCTCGGGGGCGAAGGTCAGGTCGATCGTGCCGAAGTCGAACTCGCTCAGACCCGAACGATCGAGATCGACCGTCACCGCCGAGGTGTTGTCGACGACGAGCAGGGTCGAGGTCTCGTTGCCGGCGGTATCGCTGTCCGTGACCACGAGATAGGAGCCGTTCGGCACCGTCTCGTAGAAGTCGTAGGAGCCATAGCCCGCGCGGCTGTTGACCGCTGCGTCGTTCTCGATGTCGGTGACATGGCCCGAGCCGTCGATCGCCGAGATGTCATAGGTCGCCTCGCCGACATCGGTGCGGATCCCGAGCAGCGAACCGGCATCGCGGGTGAAGGCGATGATGTCCGGGCTTTCGGGCGCAACGAGATCATAGTCGAAGCTGCCGGTGGCCGAGGCGGTGTTGCCCGCGGTATCGGTCGCCGCGATCTCGTAGCTCATCGAGCCGGAACCCTCGGGCAGATCGGCATCGGTGAAGCTCACCGCCCATTGCCCGTTCGCCCCCGCGGTGACGGTTTCCGTCGCGCCATTGGCGAGGGTGACGACCACGGTCGACCCCGCCTCCACCGTACCGGTGATGGCAAAGCCGTCGGCCGCCTCCTGCGCGTTGACGATGTCGTCGCCCGAGACCGTCGCGCTCGGCACGAAGTTCGTCACCACCGGGTCGAAGTCGATGGTGCTCGTCTGCGAGGCGGTGTTGCCATAGGCATCCGTCGCCGTGACGGTGAGCGCGACATCGTCGGTCTCGACCGTGGGCAGCTGCGAGGCCGGGATCGTCGCGCTCCAGGTGCCGTCCTCGGCCACCGTCGCGGCGACGACCGCGCCCGAGGCGAGCTGCACCGTGACGGTGGAGCCGATCTCGACCGTGCCGGTGACGACGAGCCCGCCCGCCGCCTCCGCCGCGTTGACGATACCGTCGGCGAGGATCGCGTTCGGGGTCTCGGTGCCGTGGGTGAGGTTCTGCACCTCGGTGTCGACGGTGATCTCGTGGCTCGCGCTCGCGGTATTGCCGGCGAGGTCGGTCGCGGTGATCGTGGCCGTGGTGATATAGCTGCCCGCCGGGATCTCATCCGTCGCGAAGCTTGCCTGCCAGCTGCCGTCGGCCGCCGCGGTCACCGTATGCGTCACGCCCTCGAGCGTCACCGCCACGGTGGCGCCCGCCTCGGCGGTGCCGGTGAGCACCACACCCGCGCCGCGCTCGGCACCGCTGATCACGTCGTCGCCACCGGTCTGGCCGGCGTCGAAGGCCGCCGTGGTCTCGGTGTCGAAGGTCACCGTCATCGTGTCGGTCGCGGTATTGCCATAGGCATCCGTCGCCGTGACCGTGGCATCATAGGAGCCGGTCGTCAGCCCGGTGCCGGAGAAATCCGCGCTCCAGCTGCCATCCGCCGCAACCGTAGCCGCAACCGTCACCCCGCCCAGCGTCACAAGCACGCTCGAGCCCGGTTCGGAGGTGCCGGTGAGGGTGAAGCCCGCGGCATCCTCGGCTGCGTTCACCACGCCATCGGTCGTCACCAGACCGGTGGTGAAGGCCACCGAGGTCTCGGTGTCGACATGCACCGTCCAGCTCGCGCTCGAGGCGTTCTCGGCGGGATCGACGGTCGTCGCGGTGATCGTGGTGTCATAGGTGCCCTCGGGCAGCTCGCCCGCGGAATAGACCACCGACCAGGTGCCATCGGCGGCGACGGTGACCTCATGCGTCACCCCCTCCATCGTGACGGCCAGCACCGCCCCGGCCACCGAAGTGCCCGAAACCGTGACATCGCCGGCGATCTCGATGCTGTTCACCACGTTATCGGGCGTGACAGAGTCGAATTCGATCGCGTTCGGAACGGTGTCGACGACCAGCGTGTCGGTGATCGTGGTCACGTTGCCATTGATGTCGGTGGCGGTGATCGTCATCGCCTCCTGATATTCGCCTTCGGGAAGCTGATCGGTGCCGAAGGTGACCGACCAGGTGCCGTCCGCAGCGACCGTGGTCGCCTGCGTCACGCCCGCCACGGTGACGGTGATCGCCGCGCCGACCTCGCCCGAACCGGTGACGGTGATGCCGTCCTGGTATTCGGCGAGGTTCTCGACGTCGCCGGTCGACATCGCGCCGGAGGTGACATCGACCTCGGGCGGCGTCATGTCGATCAGGAAGTCGGGGCCGTCGAGTTCGTAAAGCGTGCCGTCGGGCGCCGTGACGAAGACGGTCGAGGTGAGATCGCCGTCCGAGGGGAAGGTGCCGTCCTCGAAGGTGACGCCCCAGGTGCCGTCGCTGCCGACCGTGGTTTCGATCGTCTGGTCGCCGAGGATGACGACGACGGTCGAGCCCGCCTCGCCGGTGCCGGTGACCACGGCGGCCGGATCGGTCGTGTTGGTCGTCAGCGTGGAATGCGCGTCGGGGTCGTCCACCGTCGGCACGATCGGGTCGCCGCCCCCGCCCGTGGTCGTATCGTCACCGCCACCGCCAGGGGTCGTGTCGTCACCATCGCCTCCGGTCACGGTGTCGTCACCGCCACCGCCCGTGGTCGTGTCGTCGCCATCGCCACCGGTCACGGTGTCGTCGCCGCCACCGCCCGTGGTCGTATCGTCGCCATCGCCACCGGTCACGGTGTCGTCGCCGCCACCGCCTGTGGTCGTGTCGTCGCCATCGCCACCGGTCACGGTGTCGTCACCGCCACCACCCGTGGTCGTGTCGTCGCCATCGCCACCGGTCACGGTGTCGTCGCCGCCACCGCCCGTGGTCGTGTCGTCGCCATCGCCACCGGTCACGGTATCGTCGCCGCCACCGCCCGTGGTCGTGTCGTCGCCGTCGCCACCGGTCACGGTATCGTCGCCATCGCCGCCCGTGGTCGTGTCGTCGCCATCGCCACCGGGCACGGTAGCGTCGCCAGCGCCGCCCGTGGTCGTATCATTGCCGTCGCCCGAGCCGCTGC